>JAJAYS010000226.1 GCA_026786065.1 Polaromonas sp. | reverse complement strand
CTTAACTGCGCCTGAACCAGTGCCGGGTCGGCGCCCTCCCGGGTTGTGGCCAGCGTGATGGTCAGCAGGTCCTGCTGCACCTCCACCGACCCGCTGGCCGAAAGCTGCGCAACGTCCTGTAACGCCGCGGGCGCTGCGCCAGACTGCGCCTGCGCGCCGACGGGCGACAACGCAAAAGACACCAGCGCAATCCAGCCGGCGATAGGCAAGGGGAAAAACATCATATGAAAACGCCGCTTGGTCGCAGCTCCTGGTTGAGTTGGGGGCTGAAATCGGGTAGCCACAGTGGTGGCGTTGGCCTACACGCAAGTTTGTAACACTGTGTCAAAGTGTGGGGAAAATGCTCCATTCGCCTTTTTCTACCCGCAAAATGCCTCTGTTACAAATCGGGAACCCACCATGCCACAAGCTCAAAGCAACCCGCGCGCCGACAAAATCCTGATCCTCGACGACGACGCGCGGATTCGGGATCTGCTACGTCGCTATCTGGCCCAAGAGGGCTTTGAGGTCATTCTGGCCGAAGACAGCAAGGCGCTGAACCGCATCATGCTGCGGGACGCCGTCGATCTGCTGGTACTGGACCTGATGATGCCCGGAGAAGACGGCCTGTCGATCTGCCGTCGGCTGCGCGCCGCCAACGACCGCACGCCGATCATCATGCTGACCGCCAAAGGCGAGGACGTGGACCGCATCGTCGGCCTGGAAGTCGGTGCCGACGACTACCTGGCCAAACCCTTTAATCCACGCGAGTTGCTGGCCCGCATCCACGCAGTGTTGCGCCGCCGACCCACGGTTGAGGTTCCCGGTGCGCCATCGAGCGATCAGGAGGTCATCACCTTCGGGCCGTTCTCGTTCGACATGGGTCTGCGCACTTTGCACAAAAACGGCGACGAACTACCGCTGACGACCGGCGAGTTCGCCATGCTCAAGACCTTGGTGCGGCACCCCCGGCAGCCGCTTTCGCGCGAAAAGCTCGCGCAGCTCGCACGAGGCCGGGAGTTCGAGCCCTTCGACCGCAGCCTGGACGTGCAGGTGTCGCGTCTGCGCAAGCTGATCGAGGTCGATGCAGCGGTACCGCGCTACATCCAGACGGTGTGGGGTGTCGGCTATGTTTTCGTGCCGGACGGAACGAATTAGGCAGCGCAGCGTAGCTGCTGCTGCCGCACGCTGCACCCCCCAGGCGCCCTGATGTCTGGACCCGGCGGGATTTTTAGCGAACAATCGGTGTGCCCGGTGCAACCGCACCAGCACTCCACGTTCCACCGCCGGTCTGCGAATGCACGTTACCCACTCCGCCTTACCGCCAGAAACCGGGCCCATGCCGCTGGAAACAGCGCCGGTGCCGCTGGACACCCGTCCGCGGCGCGGCCTGAACCTTTTCTGGCGCACGTTTCTCTTTCTTGCAGTGCTGCTGTTTGGTTCCATTTTTGCGTGGCTGCAAACCTTCCGGGCGCTTGAATCGGAGCCGCGCGCGATTCATGACGCGCAGCAACTGGCTTCGCTGGTCAACCTCAGCCGGGCCGCGCTGCGTTACTCCGATTCGATCACCCGAGTCGCCTTGATCAAAACCCTGGCGGACGAAGAGCGCGTTCGCATCAGCCCACGGGAGCCCAAAGACCAGTTCGAGGTTTTCGACAGCGACGAGTTCGGCCAGCGCATCACGACCGAGCTGAAAGCCCGCTTGGGCGCTGGCACCGTGGTGGCCGGCAGCGTCAACGGGCAAAAAGGCCTGTGGGTCGGCTTTGCGATCGACGGCGACGGCTACTGGCTGCTGGCCGACACCTCAAAGGTCGGGCCGTCACGCGGCAGCACCTGGGCCATTTGGCTGATGACGGCGGCGGCCATGTCGCTGCTGGGCGCTGCCCTGATCGCCCGGCTGATCAATCGTCCGCTCAAGCAACTGTCCTTTGCGGCCAGCCGCATGCGCGACGGCGACTTCGACGCCAGCCTGCTCGACGAGAAAGTCGCCACCATCGAGATCCGGGAAGTCAACATCGGATTTAACCGGATGGCCGAACAGCTGTCCAAGATCGAGCAAGACCGCGTCATCATGCTGGCCGGCATTTCGCACGACCTGCGCACGCCGCTGGCCCGCCTGCGGCTTGAAACCGAAATGAGCGTGAGCGACCCCGACGCCCGCGACCATATGGCCGCCGACATCAGCCAGCTCGACTCGATCATCGACAAGTTCCTCGACTACGCCCGGCCCGAGCCGGCCCGGCTTGAGCGGGTGTCGGTCAGTGCGGTCGTCGAAACCGCGCTGTATGCGGTGGCCGATTACCAGGACATGCAGGTCAACGTCGCCATCGAAGACGGTGTGGCGGTGCTGGCCGACGAGGTCGAGCTGCTGCGGGTGATCTCCAACCTGCTTGAAAACGCGCGGCGCTACGGCAAAACGCCCTCAACCGGCATGGCTGTCGTGGATATCGCGGCCAAGGGGCGCGACCAGTGGGTGCTGATCAAGGTGCGCGACCACGGGCGAGGCGTGTCGCCGTCGGTGCTGGCCAAGCTGACGCGGCCGTTTTTTCGCGGTGACTCGGCGCGGACCGCCGCCACCGGCGCCGGACTCGGCCTGGCCATCGTCGAAAAAACCATCGAACGGATGGGCGGCGTGTTCGGCCTGGCCAACACCGCCTCGGGCGGGCTGGTGGCGCATATCAAGCTGCGCCGGGTGTAGCCGGCACTGCAGCACTGCTGGTGGTAAATTCTTAAGACAAACCGGCTTTAAACCCAGCAAAAACGGGCGTTAGCAGCTATTTAAAAGATAGCGACAGCAGCGCCCTTCAGACGCGCGGGCAGATCAGCGCCACCGCCTGCGCTTCCATGCTGAGGCCCTCACCGACCGGCCCCAACTTTTCCGCAGTTTTGGCTTTGACGTTGACCTGGCCCACCGCCAGGCCAAGTGCCTGTGCAATGCAGGCGCACATCGCCGGGATGTGCGGCGCCAGTTTTGGCGCCTGGGCGACCACGGTGGCGTCCAGGTTGCTTATTTGGTAGCCCGCCGCTTCCAGCAGGGCGCCGGTTGCGCGCAGCAGCGCGACCGAATCCGCGCCTTTAAAACGCGGGTCGGTGTCAGGGAAATGCCGGCCGATGTCGCCCAGCGCTGCCGCGCCAAGCAGCGCATCGATGACGGCGTGCAGCAGTACGTCGGCGTCCGAATGGCCGAGCAAGCCGACCGGATGCGCGATCTCCACCCCACCGATGATGAGTTTGCGGCCCGCAACCAGCGCATGCGTGTCCCAGCCCTGGCCAATTCTGAAAGCCGATGGCCGGGCAGGCGCGGCACCTGGGGCGTCTGCACGCGGGGTCATTGCGGGGTACTTTCAATGCGGGATAGGCCGCTTGCTTGCAGCTGGCCGCTGAGTTGGCCCTGAACCTGGCGAGCTTCGAACGACCGCGCGCGGGCCAGCAAGATGGCCTCGGCCAGCGCGAAGTCTTCGGGGTAGGTGACCTTGAAGTTTTCGGCACTGCCAGCGACCAGGAGCGGCCACAAGCCCATCGCCTCCATCGCGGCGGATTCGTCGGTGACTGCGCCTGCGGCCGACTTACACGCCGATTCCAGCGCTTGCAGCAGCGGCCCGAGCCGGAACATCTGCGGCGTCTGGGCCAGCCATTTGTCGGTTCGGTCCAGCGTCGCGGCAACCCGGCCGTCTGCCGAGGCCTTTAGCGTGTCGGGCACCCGGTGGGCCAGCAGGCCGCCGACCGCATCACCCGCGCAGGCGTCGATCAGCGCATCAATCTGCGCGGGAGTGATCAGGCAGCGCGCCGCGTCGTGAACCAGCACCCAGTCTTGCGGCTGCGCGCCGGCCTGCTGCAGCGCCGCCAGGCCGTTGCGCACGCTTTCAGCGCGGCTGGCCCCGCCGTTGCGGCAAACCGTGAAGGACGCGGGCTGGCCGACGAAAAATCCGTCCTCTGGCGCCACGACGACCCAGGTTGCAGCCAGCCGGCTGACCCTCGAGAAGGCCGCCAACGTGTGCAAAACCAGGCTTTGACCGGCGATCTCGCGGTATTGCTTGGCCATGCCGATGCCTTCGGCCGGTGTCGCACCCCAGGCCCGGCTGCCCTGCCCGGCGCAGGGAATCAGCGCAAAAAGCCGGCCCGGCGCAGCTTCAGCCGAGGGGCTGGGCGAGGGATTGGCGCTGCCGGATTTCATCGAGCGATCATAAATTCTAAAATCGCTGCTTCGTCGCGGTCCAGGCCGCCGGTCCGGCCCATCTTCGGGCGTGCTCTCCCATCCCCGCCCGCTCCATGCACCTGCCCCCCCTCGCCTCCGGAAAACGCTACACCCTGCCGCAGCCGCCCGGCTCGGCCGATGCGCTGATGCTGGCCCAGCTTGCCAGCCGCGAGAAAGCCGCCGGCAAGCTCACCACCATCGTCACGGCCGATGCGGCCACCGCGCAGCGCCTGATGGACGAGATGGCCTTCTTCGAGCCCGGACTGCGCTGCGCGCTGTTCCCTGACTGGGAAACCCTGCCCTACGACACCTTCTCCCCGCACCAGGATTTGATCAGCGAACGGCTGGCGACGCTCTGGCGCATCCAGCAGCGCGACAAGGAAACCGGCGCCGACGTGGTGATCGTCCCGGCGACGACCGCGCTGTACCGGCTGGCGCCGCCGGCTTTTCTGGCCGGCTATACCTTCGAGTTCAAGGTCCGGCAAAAGCTCGACGAAGCGCGGCTGAAGGCGCAGCTGACGCTGGCCGGTTACGGCCATGTAATGCAGGTCGTCAGCCCCGGCGAATACGCGGTGCGCGGTGGGCTGATCGATCTGTTTCCGATGGGCTCGCTGGTGCCGTTTCGGGTCGATCTGTTCGACGACGAGATCGATTCGATCCGAACCTTCGACCCCGACAGCCAGCGCTCGCTGTATCCGGTGCCCGAAGTGCGACTGCTCCCCGGCCGAGAGTTTCCGATGGACGACGCGGCGCGCACGCGCTTTCGCAAGCGCTGGCGCGAGCTGTTAGAGGGCGACCCGACGCGCAGCCGCATCTACAAGGACATCGGCAACGGCGTGGCGAGCTCGGGCATCGAGTACTACCTGCCGCTGTTTTTCGACGAGACCGCCACGGTTTTCGACTATTTGGGCAGTGAAGCTACGGTGGTCCTGCACGGCGACCTGGAGCCGGCGTTTGCCCGGTTCTGGCAGGACACCAGGGACCGTTACCGGCTGGTGCGCAATGCACCTGACCGGCCGGCGCTGCCGCCGGAATCGCTGTTTTTAAGCAGCGAGCAGTTTTATGCGCGGGCCAACGGGTATGCGCAGCTGGCGCTCAGGGCAGTTGCGGGGGCGGGGAGCCCTCGCCCCAGCCCTCTCCCAAAGGGAGAAGGAACAAACTCCGAATTGCCCCCCCCCCTCCCCCTTCCCCTGGCGGCGGGCGCGGGTGAGAGCTCCCCGCTTTCACACTACGCCGAATTCAACCCGTTGCCCGCACTTGCGGTGGTGCGCGGCGCCGACGACCCGCTGGCCCGCCTCAAGACCCACCTCAAAAACACGCCGCAGCGGGTCCTGCTGCTGGCCGAAAGCGACGGTCGCCGCGAAAGCCTGCTCGACTTTCTGCGGGCCAGCGGCGTCAGCCCGCCGGCCTTCGACTCGCTCGAAGACTTTCAGCTAGATGCCGAAAAGCTCGGTATCGCTACCGCCGGGCTGAACACCGGCTTCAGCTGGCTCGAAGAAGGCATCGACTTCATCACTGAAACCGAGTTGTTCGCGGCCGGCGTCACCATCCGCCGCCGCAACAAAAAGCAGGAACAGGTCAGCGACGTTGAAGCCCTGATCAAGGATTTGGCGGAGCTCAACGTCGGCGATCCGGTGGTGCACAGCGGGCACGGTATCGGCCGGTACAAGGGCCTGGTCAACCTGGACCTCGGCAACGACAAAAACCCCGACGGCAGCCCGGCGGTTCAGGAATTCCTGCACCTCGAATACGCCGACAAGGCGACGCTCTACGTGCCGGTCAGCCAGCTGCACCTGATCAGCCGCTACACCGGCGTGGCCGCTGAAGACGCGCCGTTGCACCGTCTGGGCAGCGGCCAGTGGGAAAAGGCCAAGCGCAAGGCGGCCGAACAGGTGCGCGACTCGGCCGCCGAACTGCTCAACATCTATGCCCGGCGCGCGGCGCGCGAAGGCCATGCTTTCCGCTATTCGCCGAACGACTACGAATCGTTTTCCAACGATTTTGGCTTTGAAGAAACCGCCGACCAGCGCGCCGCGATTCATGCCGTCATTCAGGACATGATCAGCCCAAGGCCGATGGACCGGCTGGTCTGCGGCGATGTCGGTTTCGGCAAGACCGAGGTCGCGCTGCGTGCCGCTTTCATCGCCATCACCGGCGGCAAGCAGGTTGCCCTGCTGGCCCCGACGACGTTGCTGGCCGAGCAGCACTTCCAGACCCTGAGCGACCGCTTCGCCCGCTGGCCGGTGAAGGTCGCCGAAATGAGCCGCTTCCGCTCGGGCAAGGAAATCTCCGCTGCGATCAAAGGGCTGGCCGATGGCACGGTCGATATCGTCGTTGGCACGCACAAGCTGCTCAGCGCCGACGTCAAGTTCGAGCGCCTGGGCCTGCTGATCATCGACGAGGAACACCGCTTCGGCGTGCGCCACAAAGAGGCGATGAAAGCCCTGCGCGCCGAGGTCGATGTACTGACGCTGACGGCCACGCCGATTCCGCGCACGCTCGGCATGGCGCTCGAAGGGCTGCGCGACTTGAGCGTGATCGCCACCGCTCCGCAGCGCCGCCTGGCGATCAAGACCTTCATCCGCAGCGAGAGCAACGGCGTGATCCGCGAGGCGGTGCTGCGCGAATTGAAGCGTGGCGGCCAGGTTTACTTCTTGCACAACGAAGTCGAAACCATAGAGAACCGCCGGCAGAAACTCGAAGAACTCCTGCCCGAGGCCCGCATCGCCGTGGCACACGGACAGATGCCCGAACGCGAGCTGGAGCGCGTGATGAAAGACTTTGTCGCCCAGCGATACAACCTGCTGCTGTGCTCAACCATCATCGAAACCGGCAT
>JAJAYS010000225.1 GCA_026786065.1 Polaromonas sp. | reverse complement strand
GGGCAGAGCTTTGCGTCTAAAGTCGCAGGTCGCGGGCTTCAACCGCCCGGGTCCAGGATCAGCCCACCATTCAAAGCATTCAGCGCATTCTGCGAAAGGCTTTCAGTTCGACCACCAGCCGCTCGAACTCGACCGTCATCTCCGGCGACGCGGTGTAGAACACCGAAAACTTTCCCATCAGCGTTCGGGCGTAAAGGCGCGGGGCGATCAGCCAGTCAAGTCCGCGCACGCGGATCAGCCTGCAATAGGCCAGATCGGCCAGCTCCATTCTTTTGTCCCAGATCCAGCTCTGCTGCAGCGCGCTGGCATCGAGCCGGGTGGTGCTGCGCAGGATGCAGCCCCAGGTGTAGGCGAGCAGCAGCAAGCCGGCAAGAAACCAGCCGCCGCCTGGGGCATTACCGGCGGCGCGTTGTGCCAGCCAAAGCTGCACGAAGCCGACAGCGCAACCGAGCACGATCAGCGTCGCCAGCAGCTTGAACGTCAGGGAAAAAGCCGGCCCGCTGACGACCGCCCCGTTGCGCGGCACGAAACGAAAGGGCGGGGGGCCCATGCCAGGCTGCAGACTGAAGTCCATCAATAAAAATGAGTTAAAAAGACGTGTTGATCAAGAAAAATAAGGGTGAGCAGCTACAAAAATTGTAGTGACTGGCAGGTGCGCAAGCGCCGGGCGGTTTGCGCAGTGAAGCAGGTCGCGGCCGCTGCAAGCCGGCTCACTTGACCTTAAACAGCTCTTCGATGCGCTTTTGCTCGTCTTCCGACGAGCGCTCAGCCGGAGCGGGTGCCAACGGGTTGTTGCCCGCTGCGCCCGCCGGCGGGTTCAGGCTTTCGTCCACCGGGATTTCGATGTTCACTTTGTCGATGTCGATGACCGGGTCCTTGTCGAGAAACATGGTCACCGTTTGCGGCACAAAAATCACGATGGTGACCAGCAGCAGTTGCAGCAGAACCCACGGGATCGCGCCCAGGTAAATGTCGTTCGACTTGACGGCGAACGGAATCCGCTTTTCCTTGAACAGCGTATCGGCAATGCCGCGCAAATAAAACAGCGCAAAGCCGAAAGGTGGGTGCATGAAGCTGGTCTGCATGTTGACGCACAGCAGCACTCCGAACCAGATCAGGTCGATGCCGAGCTTGTCGGCCACCGGGCCGAGCATTGGCAAGATGATGAAGGCGATCTCGAAGAAGTCGAGAAAAAAGGCCAGAAAGAAAATGAAGATGTTGACGACGATCAGGAAGCCGGTCTGCCCGCCCGGCAGGCCGCTGAGCAGGTGTTCGACCCACTTGGCGCCGTCCACGCCCTGAAACACCATCGAGAAAACGCGCGCCCCGATCAGGATAAACACCACCATTGCGGTCAGGCGCATGGTGCCTATCATGGCTTCCCAGATCAACCCCCGCGTCAGCCGCCGGTGTATGGCCGCCAGCACCAGCGCACCCACGACGCCCATCGCACCGGCTTCGGTCGGCGTGGCGATGGCGGTGTTGATGCCAGGCAGGCCGCCCATCGAGCCCAACACCGCAAAAATCAGGATCGCCGACGGAATGATGCCGCGCAGCGCTTTGCCCCACAGCGCCCAGCCGTTGAGCGTGCGCGCCTCTTTCGGAACACCGGGTACATGGTGCGGCCTGAAGACGCCGAGCATGAAGGTGTAGCCGGCAAAGATGAGCACCTGAAGGATTGACGGACCCCACGCGCCTTTGTACATGTCGCCGACCGAGCGGCCGAGCTGGTCGGCCATGACGATCAGCACCAGCGAGGGCGGCACCAGCTGGGTGATGGTGCCCGAGGCCGCCAGCACGCCGGTGGCATAGCGCATGTTGTAGCCGTAGCGGATCATCACCGGTAGCGAGATCATCGCCATTGCGATCACCTGGCCGGCGACGGTGCCGGTGATGGCCCCGAGAATGAAGCCGACGATGATGACCGAATAGCCCAGGCCGCCGCGTGCCGGCCCGAAGAGCTGGCCCATCGAGTCGAGCATGTCTTCGGCCAGGCCGCACTTTTCAAGAATGGCGCCCATGAAGGTGAAAAACGGAATCGCCAGAAGCAACTCGTTCGACAAAATGCCGAACATGTTCAGCGGCAGGTTGGACATGAAGCTTGCGGGAAACCAGCCCATGTAGATGGCCAGAAAGCCCGAGCCAAGTCCGAGTGCCGACAACGAGAACGCCACCGGAAAGCCGATCAGCATGATCAGCACCAGCCCGGCGAACATCACCGGGGCGAAATTTTCCATCTGCATTGCGAAATCCTGGGCGGTGTTTTAGGCGGGGGTCGGGTCAAGGCGGGGCAGCGATGGGCTCACTGCACCGGCTTTTCGTAGTGCGTGTCCATCTCGAAGCGGCCTTGCAAATAGCAAATGCGCTTGACGATCTCGCTCAGGCCCTGAACAAACATCAGGCCGAAGCCGAGCGGCAAGAGCAGCATGGCCGGCCAGCGGATCAGCCCGCCGGCATTGCCCGACATTTCGCCGCTGCGATACATGCTCAGAAACAGCGGCCAACTGAGGTAGCACAACAAGCCCATCACCGGCAGAAGGAAAAAAACCAGCCCGAACAGGTCTACGTAAACCGGTCCGTTGCCTTTGAGCTTGCCGTAGATGATGTCCACCCGCACATGCTCGTTTAGCTTGAGCACGACCGGCGCGCCCAGCATCACCATCGCGGCAAACAAATACCACTGAATCTCCAGCCAGGCGTTGGAGCTGATGTCCAGGCCGTAGCGAATGAAGGCGTTGCCGGCCGATATCAAGGCTGCAAGCAACACGGTCCAGGCCGCAATTTTGCCAAGGCGGGTTGCAAGCCAGTCAATGGCGAGGGCGAGTTTGAGCAGGGCTGACACGCGGAATCTCTTTCAGCAGGAAGGAAGCGCTGGGGCCTTTCGCAGGCAGGGGCGGGGCGGGGTGGCACGAATGGTAACGTGTCCGCGCGGCTTTTTCGGGTTTTTGAAGGCATCGGAGCCCGCCGCTGTTACCTTGTGCCGGACACAAGCCAGCTCGCCGATGCGGCGACCGCCTTTCGGGCGGCGGGAAACCGTGTCGGAGCCTCTGGGATTCGCCCGCTCTTGGTGCGCTGGCAGGCGCTTGGTCCGCTCAGGCGATGCGCAGGCCTGCACCGGCCTCAGCGCGGCCTATTACCGCAGCGTCTTCAAAGCCTTGCGAGTGGAACAGCTTCAAAACCTCGTCGGCCACATCCGGACTGCAGGCGACCAAGAGCCCGCCCGAGGTCTGAGGGTCGCTCAGCAGCGACTGGTCGGCTGCGCTGAAGCCCGAAGCGGTCTCGACCTCGTTGCCGTAAGCGGCCCAATTGCGTCCGGATGCACCGGTGACGCAGCCCTGGGCCAGCAACTCGCGCACCCCGTCGATCACCGGCACACTGGCCCAGTCGATGTGCAGGCGCAGGCCGGCGCCGCGCGCGAGTTCGAGGCAGTGGCCGGCCAGCCCGAAGCCGGTGATGTCGGTCAGCGCATGCACGCCGTCGAGTGCGGCCAGCGCGATGCCGGGTTTGTTGAGTTGGGTCGTCAGCGCAATCATCCGGGCGTACCCGGCCGGCGGCAGCACCTCTTTTTTCAGCGCGGCCGACAGCACGCCAATGCCCACCGGCTTGCCCAGGATCAGCACGTCGCCGGCCCGCGCGCCAGAGTTTTTCTTGACACGCGACGGGTGGACCAGCCCCATTACGACCAGGCCGTAAATCGGTTCGACCGAATCGATGGTGTGGCCGCCCGCAATCGGTATGCCGGCGGCGCGGCACACGTCCTGGCCGCCGCGCAAGATCGCGCCGATCACTTCGAGTGGAAGCACATTGATCGGCATGCCGACCAGACCCAGCGCCATGATGGGCGTGCCGCCCATCGCGTACACGTCGCTGATCGCGTTGGTCGCGGCGATCCGGCCAAAATCATACGGGTCATCGACTATGGGCATGAAGAAATCGGTCGTCGCGATCAACGCCTGTTCGTCGTTGAGTTGATAGACCGCGGCGTCGTCGGCAGTCTCAATCCCGACCAGCAGTTCCTTGGGCAGGTTCATGCCTGCCAGGTTGCTGGAATTCTTCAGGATCTCGCTCAGCACGCCGGGGGCGATCTTGCAGCCGCAGCCGCCGCCGTGCGACAGGCTGGTCAGCCGGGGTGGGGTCGGTGCGGCAGGGTCGTCGGGAGCGTTCATGTTGGCCTTTAGAGCATGTGGTCGGGTGCGGTCGCTGGCGGCATCGGTCGCCTGCAGCGCGGAAACCACCAAGTTTAGAACCAGCCGTTTTTCTTCGCCTGGATCGAAAAGCCCGGCCCGCGCTGCACACTGCGCGCGCAGGCGCTGCAGAAAGGCTGCATCGTAGGCGCAGCGGCGCACCAGGGCGGCCAGCTGGGCCGCGTCACCGACATCGAAATAACCGGCGTAGTCGCTCCCCAGCATCCCGAGGTTGCCACTGATGCGTGAGGCCAGCACCGGTGTGGCGGACTGCACCGCTTCCAGGATCACGTGCGCGCCGCCTTCCATCTGCGAGCAGTTGACCAGCAGGTGGGCGCGCTTGATGTGCTGGCGCGTTTGCGGGCGCGGCAGGGCGCCCAGCCAGCGAAAGCGGGGTGTTTCGATCTCGCATTGGCGCGCCGCCTGCCCCAGTGCCGGGTCCAGCGCCGCGCCGATCAACTCAAAGCGGACATGACTGGCGAACGGCAGTGCGGCCGCGTGTAGCCATGTCAGCGGGTCTTTCTCGGCCCGAAGATGACCGACCATCAGCGCGGTGAAGCGGTTGACAGGCTTGACCGCAGGCCGAAGCGCGGGAGCCGACTGGTAAATGACACGGGCCTTGGCGCGAAATTCAGCTGGCAACGCGTCGATGCCGGCTGCTTGCAGCACCACCAGCGTTGACGCCAGTTGCAACGAGCGCTGCGCCGCCGCATCGTGGTGGATGTCGCGGTACAGATCGGTGCCGGTCAGCACCAGGATCAGCGGTTTGTTGGCATCCGCCGCAGCCCAGGCTTGCATCGACGCGGCCGAACGGCGGGCGTGAAGGGCGATCATCGCGGCCGCTTTGGGCTGGTGGGCAGCGCCAGTTTCGGTGGTCGCAGAAGGCCAGGCCAGCACGATGTCGGTGTCACAATGGCCTGAGAGGAATCGGCTCCAGCGCTGCGCGGTGTGCCAGTTTCCGTTG
>JAJAYS010000224.1 GCA_026786065.1 Polaromonas sp. | reverse complement strand
TGCGCTGGCGCGTAGTCGCGCAGGTAACGCAGCACCAGGCCCGGATCGAAGCCAGCGCCCGGCCCGGCCTTGCGCACCTTCCGGAGCAGGCTGGCGGCGCTTTTTTCGGTCAGCATCGTTATCGGCTTCACGCCGGTCGCCATGCACACGAACACGGTCAGCAGCGAACCGTCGTCGCTGTTTCCGCTGGTGAGCTGGTCCCACGCGCTTGACATCGCACGCTCATGGTGGCCGAGTTCGCTGGCGATGTCCTCGATCCAGAAATAGCGGCCCAGCAAAGGCGGCATGGCCTCGTCGCTGTCTTTGGCGAACAGCGCGCGCACCGGCAGGCTGGCGTCGAGCAGTCGCGGTGCGTCGGCCAGCAAGGCGGTTTGGGCTTCGCCGAGTGCAGCCCTGAATTCATCGGGAAGATCGACAGGCATCGCCGCCTGCACCGCTTTCTGCCAGCGCAGCGCCGCCGCGCCGGGAGATTTCGATGCCGCGCTAACTGCGGCCTTCGAATTGACTTGTTGCCTGGCGTTCAGCGCGGCTTGTGACGCAACCTTGCCCGGCTGGCTGCGGGCGGCGCCGAACTTCGAGCGCAGCGCGCCGATCATCGATTCGAATCCTGGGCAGTCGGGGAAATCGGTGCGGCCTGTCACCCGCGCCAGCAGCGCGGTGCGAATCACCGCCTCGGCATGGGTGTGCGCCTCCTCCAACTCGGCCTGATCGACGCCGAGCGACGCAGCCAGCCAGATTGCCGCGTCTTTTTGCTGGAGGTGCGGGGTGCGTCGGGCCAGCTCGGCTTGGTACTGGCCCAGGCTTTTGAGCGACCAGTCGGCCAGGGCCCGCAGGGCCACCGCGGCGTCGCCGGCGTCGTCGTCGTGCTGCGTGTCGAAATTCGAACTCTCGGGCAGCGCCAGCAGCGCCCGCAGCATGTCCGAGCCGCCCTTCGAGCGCGAAAGGAAAGACTGGGTGCGCAGCGCTTCGGCGGCGCGCTGCAAGTCGCCGCCGGTACTGTGCTCCAAGTTCAGGCTGACCAGATTAACGATGCGCGCCCGCGCCAGTTCAAGGTCGGGGCGCAGATTTTCGTTGCCGAAATGGCGCGCGATCTGCACCATGCCTTTTGGCGCGTCGGCGGCGATCTCGGCCAATTTGCACGCATCGAGCACGCCTGTTTGCAGGCCGAGCTGCAGCGCTTTCTCGAAAAACGGCCGGGCGTCGAACAGCGAAACCGCCGTCGGCGCGAGTTCGGCGCTGAATTCGGGTGCGGAAGCAGGCATCGTCGTCGAAGGCGAAGCGGAGTCGCAGCGACTGGCGTTCAGATCGCCGACTCTTCGTCGGATTCGCGGGCTGCGGGGGTCGCCTTGCCGCGATCGGTGTCGCCGGTCTCGACCTTGCCGTCGTCCTCGTCCTCATCTTCGGCGGCGTCGTCGGCCAGACCCAGCTCGTGCGCGCGCGCCTTGGCCCGCAGCACCGTCAGCATTTCGATGAACAGGTCGGGCAACTGGTAGCGCAGCAGCCAGGCGAGTTCCATCCAGTCGCGGTCGGCGATGTCGTCCTGTTCGACCCGCGGCTTGGCATAGGCCGAAGCCTGCAGCGCGCTGCGCGACAAAATCTCGCCCGAATCTTCTATCGCATCGAAGCTGCCGGTGCGCGCAAAAGACTCGACGCGGCTCCATTTTTCGGTGAAGTAGTCGGCGAGCGGATCGCTGCCGCCTTCGAGGTCGCCGATGGCCGTCAAAAACTCCACCGGGTCGGCTTCGTCGCGAAAAACAATCGAGTTCACCATGCCGCGCAGATGGGTGCGCGTCAGGTCTTTGTATTGCTTTTCGATGACGACCGCGCGGGCGAACTGATCGGGCGTAACCAGCAGATTGATGACCGACTCTTTCGAGCTGTCGTACTCGCGGATCACCGCCAGCACGTCTTTGGCAGGCAACTGTTCGAGCACCAGCATCAGCGCAGCGTCGCCCTCGGCGTCGGCCAGCTCGACCAGCGCCGACTCGGCGCCGACGATGTCGCCAGCGGCAATCAGGGCCTGGGTTTTTTCGATCAGGGCGATTTGGTTCATGGCGGCTTCACTGCTTTCCCGGTGTTCCGGTCAGTCTTTGCGGTCAAAGCCCTGTGCCACCAGCCAGTCGGCACCGGCGTCAATGGCGGCGCGCGAGTCGGCATCGGCCTGGGCATCACCCGGCCCGTCGGCGTCGGCCTGTCCGTCATCCGACTGGCGACCGTCGTCGGTGTCGCTGTCGTTGTCGTTGTCGCCTTCGGCATCGTCCTCGTCGCTTGCGGACGCTGCGCTCACCACCGCTGCACGGCCGACCATGTATTCGAGCGCCGCCGCGACCGTCATCAACCGTTCGCCCTGCGGTTCGCGCAGCACCGCGGTGGCCAGCGGCTGCGCCCAAGCCGCCAGATGCACGCTGTCGGCGAGAAAAGTCCAGCGCGGGAAGTCTTCTGCATCCAGCCCGAGCAAATCGTCCATCACCGCCGGCAGCCTGAACTCGAAGCCGCGGTGAAACACCACCGCCACCATTTCAGGGCTCAGCTCCATCATCTTGACCAGAAAAGCCATTTGCTGGCGCTTGTCGTGCAGCCGGCGCGCCAGCACGTTGTTCTGTTCGGAGTCGAAAGTCAGGTCGTCCAGCTCGGCCTGATAGGCGGCGTACAGGTCCACAAAAAACGGGGTGATCTTCATGCGGCGGTCGTTTTCATCGGGTGGCGTCCTTGGCGTTGGCGGGGGTGGCGGGGTTGGCGGCATCGAGCAGAGAATCAAAATACTGCGTCCAGATTTCCCGCGCGGTGTCGAGCGGGCTGTCGAGCAGGTTGCGGCGGCGGTTGTCGTCGTAGGCCTGGCGTCGGTCGCTATCCGAAAGCACCTCGTAAGCGGTCTGCAGTGCCCGAAAGCGCGCTGGCGCTTCAGGTGCCGGGTTTTTGTCAGGGTGCCATCTGGAGGCCTGCTGCCGAAATGCCTGGCGTATTTGTGCCAGCGTCGCGGCACTGCCGAGGCCCAAGGCGGTGTAGTGGTCGATCATGCAGAAGGCAAAGGCAGCCGGGTTCAGGCAAGCCACTCATTATCCCCCTGCGGGCTTTGTCGCCCTCTCGGAGGGTCTGTTGCGCAAAGGGTCTTGCGCTTCGGGCGCAGCGCTTACCAGACCGGATGCGCCGACTCAGCTTTCGGCTGCATCGACTTGCTGCGTTTGCGCATCCGCCAGCGGCAGAGCCAGTGCTTCAGGCTTTATTGCTGGTCCCACTCCGACAGATGACCTTCAACCAGCCGAAACTGCCGGCCACAGCGCGCTGCCAGCGTCTCGTCGTGCGTCACCAGCACGAAGGCGGTGCCGAAGTCACGCGCCAGTTGCAGCATCAACTCGAACACGCCGTCAGCGGTGCTGCGGTCCAGGTTGCCGGTTGGCTCGTCAGCGAGTACGCAGGCCGGCTGGGTGACCAGCGCCCGGGCAATCGCGACGCGCTGGCGCTCGCCGCCCGACAGCTCGGCCGGTCGGTGGTGGGCACGGACGGCCAGCCCGACTGCCGCAAGCATCTTGCCAGCGATGTCGGCGGCTTCGGCGTGCGGGAGCCGGCGTATCCACAACGGCATCGCGACGTTGTCGAGCGCGCTGAACTCGGGCAGCAGGTGGTGGAACTGATAGACAAAGCCCAAGTGGCGGTTGCGCAGCGCGCCCTGCTCGGCCGGCGACAGCGTGGACAGGCGCTTGCCCTTGAGCGTGACCTCGCCAGCGGTCGGCGCATCCAGCCCGCCCATCAAATGCAGCAGCGTGCTTTTGCCAGAGCCCGACGCACCGACGATGGCCAGCGTTTCGCCGGCGTGGACCTGCAGCTTGACGCCTTGCAGCACGGTCAGGTCAATCGGGCCTTCGTGAAAGCGTTTAGTGATCCCTTCGGCACTGAGGACGACTTCGTACGGGCTTGCCGGCTGCGGGGCCACATCACTCATACCGCAGAGCCTCGGCCGGGTTGACGCGGCTGGCGCGCCAGCTCGGGTAGAGCGTTGCCAGAAACGCCAACACCAGCGAGATCACCGCCACCGGCATGATGTCCGCGTACTGCGGGTCGCTCGGCATGCGGCTGATCAGGTAGATGTCTTTGGGCAAGAAACTGGCGTTGAGCAGGCGCTCGAGCGCTGGCACCAGCACGTCGATGTTCAGCGCCACGCCCAGCCCCAGGACCAGCCCGGACAGCGTGCCGATCACGCCGACCATCGCCCCCTGCACCATGAAAATGCCCATGATGCTGCGCGGGCTGGAGCCGAGCGTGCGCAAGATGGCAATGTCGGCACGCTTGTCGGTCACCGTCATCACCAGCGTGCTGACCAGGTTGAAGGCCGCCACCGCGACGATCAGCGTCAGGATGATGAACATCATGCGTTTTTCAAGCTGCACCGCCGAAAACCAGGTGCGGTTCTGCCGTGTCCAGTCGCGGATCAGCAGGTCGCCACTGAGCGAGCGCGCCAGCTCGGCGCCCACCTCTCTGGCGCGCTGCAGGTCCCTGATCTTGATGCGGATGCCGGTCGGCCCCTCAAGACGAAAAATCCGGGCGGCATCGTCCTGATGCAGCAGCACCAGCGCCGAGTCGTACTCGAAGTGGCCGGAGTTGAAGGTGCCGACCACCGTCAGCTGTTTCAGGCGCGGCACCACGCCGGCCGGGGTGACCTGGCCGCTGGGAGCGATCAGCGTCACGGCGTCACCCTCGCGCACGCCCAGCGCCCGGGCCAATTCGCCTCCCAGCACCACACCGAACTGGCCGGGAACCAGCCTGGGCAGCGCGCTGTCCTTGAGTTGCACTTCGAGGTCGCTGACCTCGCCTTCGAGCGCCGGATCAATGCCGCGAACGATGGCCCCTTTCATGTCCTCGCCACGCGCCAGCAAGGCCTGCGCGGCAATGAACGTCGCGGCGCCGACGACGTTCGGATTGGCCCGGATCTCGCGCAGGGTTTGCTGCGGGTCGGCCAGCGCCGCGCCACCCGGCGCAAACACTTCGATGTGCGAGATCACCCCGAGCATGCGGTCGCGCACTTCTTTTTGAAAGCCGTTCATCACACTGAGCACGATGATCAGCGCCGCCACGCCCAACGCAATGCCGAGCATCGACACGCCTGAAATAAACGAGATGAAACCGTTGCGCCGGGTCGCCCGGCCGGCCCGCGTGTAACGCCAGCCGAGGATCAACTCATAGGGAATCTGCATAACCGATCATTGTGGCATCGCGGCCGAAGAGGGTTACGCAGAGGGTCCCGCGCGCTGCCCGGCGCAGCGGCGCGCACAAGCGCATGCGGGACAATGCGTTGATGCCACCAGCCCCCGCCTCAGAACTGCTCGGCAGCGCACACTCAGGGGCGCACCTGATCGTTCCCTACGCCGTGTGCAACAGCCCGGCCTGGCTGAAAACGGTTGCCTCCATGCCCCCGGCCAGTACCCGCCAGACGCAGGCGCTGCTGCGCAGCATGCGGCTCGAAACAGCCAACCTGCAGAGCGAGCACAGCCTGTCGCCACCGCACGAACGCGCGCTGGCGCAGGCGCTCGGTCTGGGCGCCGGCGAGCTTGAAGACGGCCTGATTCCGTGGGCGGCCCTCGACGCGCAACGCGGCTTGCCGCAGGCGCGCGTCGGCCAGGGCTGGGCCTGGGTCACACCCTGCCACTGGGCGATGGGCCGCGAGCAGGCTACCCTGACCGACCCGGCAGCGCTCGATCTGGCCGAGAGCGAGTCGCGCACGCTGCTGGCGGCGATGGCCCCCTACTTCGACACCGACGGCATCCGGCTGCACTATGGGCGGCCCGACCGCTGGCTCGCGGAGGGCGAGATGTTTCGCAGCCTGCCAACCGCCTCGCTGGACCGGGTACTCGGGCGCAATGTCGATCCGTGGCTACCCGGCGACAAGACCTTGACCCGACTGCAAAACGAGATGCAGATGCTGCTTTACACCCATCCGGCCAACGAAACCCGCAGCGCAGCGCGGCAATGGCCGGTCAACTCCTTCTGGTTGAGCGGGACCGGCACGCTGACCCAGCCGCCCTCACCCTCACCCTCACCCTCGCCCACCGCGCCGGACCTCGCTCATCGAGGCGACCCATCCGGTCGTCATTCCGAAGCCATGACCAGCGCGACCGGCCAGCCGCTGGCGCTGACGCGCACGCTCGCCGAGGCGGTGTTTAGGGACGACTGGGTGGGCTATGCCGAAGCCTGGGCGGCGGTGGTTGCCGGCCCTGTCTCCGATCTGCTGGCACGGCAGCGGGCCGGTCTGGGGGTGCGCCTGACGCTGTGCGGCGAGCGCGGCTTTGAAACCTGGCGTTCCGGGC
>JAJAYS010000223.1 GCA_026786065.1 Polaromonas sp. | reverse complement strand
GCAGGCCCGCCTTTTTTGGAACAAGACTGACGCTGCACTGGCTGGTGACATAATACGAGTTGCAATTCAAACAGCAAACGGGTCATAACCCGGCGGATTATGTGTCCGCCCATGGTTTTGGCCTCAAGTCTCGACGCCGCTCCACAAGAGTGGGTGAAGAGGCACCCAAGGTATTTCGTTAGAGAAATTCACAAAGGTTCATCATGGAAATCACAAAGGCCGAACTCGCTTCGGCAGCGGCAGCATCTGCCCATTCAAATCCGCAAGAACTCCGGGGCGCAGAAATCCTCGTGAAAGCGCTGCAAGCCGAAGGCGTCAAGCACGTCTGGGGTTATCCGGGCGGCGCCGTCCTGCACATTTACGACGCTTTTTACAAGCAGGAAACCATCCAGCACATTCTGGTGCGCCATGAGCAGGCTGCGGTGCACGCGGCCGACGGTTATGCGCGTGCCACGGGTGAGGTCGGTGTGGCGCTGGTGACCTCTGGTCCCGGCGTGACCAATGCCGTCACCGGCATTGCCACGGCCTACATGGACAGCATCCCGATGGTGATCATCACCGGCCAGGTGCCCACGCATGCCATCGGCCTGGATGCCTTTCAGGAGTGCGACACGGTCGGCATCACGCGCCCCATCGTCAAGCACAACTTCCTGGTCAAAGACGTGCGGCAGATGGCCGAGACCATGAAAAAGGCCTTTCACATTGCCCGCAGCGGCCGGCCCGGCCCGGTGGTGGTGGACATCCCCAAGGACGTCTCGTTCAACAAGACGCTTTACACCGGCTACCCGCAGAGCATTGAAATGCGCTCCTACAACCCGGTGCGTAAAGGCCACGGCGGCCAGATCCGCAAGGCCCTGCAACTGCTGATGACGGCCAAGCGGCCTTATATCTATACCGGCGGCGGCGTTTTGCTGAGCAATGCCTCGCAAGAGCTGCGCACACTGGTCGATATGCTGGGTTATCCCTGCACCAACACTCTGATGGGCCTGGGCGCCTATCCGGCCAGCGACAAGAAATTTCTTGGCATGCTTGGCATGCACGGTACCCTTGAAGCCAATAACGCGATGCAGAACTGCGACGTGCTGTTGGCCGTCGGCGCGCGTTTTGACGACCGCGTGATCGGCAACCCGAAACACTTTGCGCAGAACGAACGCAAGATCATCCACATCGACATTGACCCGTCGAGCATCTCCAAACGCGTGAAGGTGGACATCCCCATCGTTGGCGATGTCAAGGACGTGCTGACCGAACTGATCGCGATGATCAAGGAGTCCGGCCTCAAGCCCGACGGCAATGCGCTGGGCGGTTGGTGGGAAACCATTGAAGGCTGGCGCAAGCGCGACTGCATGAAGTACAGCATGGGCAAGGGCGATGTGATCAAGCCGCAGTATGTGGTGGAGACGCTCTGGAACATGACCAAGGACGCCGACACCTACATCACGTCCGACGTTGGCCAGCACCAGATGTGGGCAGCGCAGTACTACAAGTTCGACGAGCCGCGCCGCTGGATCAACTCTGGCGGCCTGGGCACCATGGGCGTCGGCATTCCCTACGCCATGGGCATCAAGCTGGCCAAACCCGACAGCGAGGTGTATTGCATCACGGGCGAGGGCTCGGTGCAGATGTGCATCCAGGAGCTGTCGACCTGCCTGCAGTACAACACGCCGATCAAGATCGTTTCGCTGAACAACCGCTACCTGGGCATGGTGCGCCAGTGGCAGGAAATTGACTACGAAGGCCGCTACAGCAGCAGCTACATGGACGCGCTTCCCAATTTTGTGAAGCTGGCCGAGGCCTATGGGCACGTTGGTATGCTGATCGAAAAGCCGCAGGACGTGGAGCCGGCGCTGCGTGAGGCGCGAAAGCTCAAGGACCGCACCGTGTTCATGGACTTCCGCACCGACCCCACCGAGAACGTGTTCCCGATGGTGAAGGCCGGCCAGGGCATCACCGAAATGCTGCTCGGGTCCGAGGACCTGTAAGCGGCGCACGCCATTTCATCAACCGTCACCTGACGAATCTATTGCCTGCCGAGCCTGCGCATTACCGTGCGCAGGGGAGGGCAGCGAAAAGAGGAATCTTCTTATGAAACACATCATTGCAGTTTTGCTGGAAAACGAGCCGGGCGCTCTCTCCCGCGTGGTCGGCCTGTTCTCGGCGCGCGGCTACAACATCGAAAGCCTGACCGTCGCGCCGACCGAAGACGCCAGCCTGTCGCGCATGACCATCCAGACCACTGGTTCGGACGATGTGATCGAGCAGATCACCAAACACCTGAACCGCCTGATCGAAGTCGTCAAGGTGGTGGACCTGACCGAGGGCGCGTACACCGAGCGTGAGCTCATGATGGTCAAGGTGCGTGCCGTCGGCAAGGAGCGCGAGGAGATGAAGCGCATGGCTGATATATTCCGTGGCCGGATCATCGACGTGACAGAAAAAAGTTACACGATTGAGCTGACCGGCGACCAGTCCAAAAACGACGCGTTTCTGGAAGCGATTGACCGCAGTGCGATTC
>JAJAYS010000222.1 GCA_026786065.1 Polaromonas sp. | reverse complement strand
GTGCAGGCTCTGGCTGCCCAAACAACCCGGGAAGTCGCTATAAAAAACGTAGCTGCTAACGCCCGTATTGTTTGCTCCAAAGGCCAATTCGACTCCGAAGCTGTGCCGTCTCCGTGCATCTCGCTGTGCCGGGTCGATCCGCACACCGGCTGGTGCGACGGCTGCCTGCGCACGCTTGATGAAATCAGCGAATGGTCGCGGCTCGACGAAGCCGGAAAACGACGCGTCTGGCAGGCGATTGGCCGGCGTGCCGAGGGGCCAGCGGCCGAGTCTGCCGGTGGGCTGCGGTGATGCCGGACGAGGCTGTGGCGCAGGCAGCGCCGTCAGCTAGCGCTGGCGTCGCGCAGTGCGGTGGACCGGCGCTGCCGGTCATTACCTTTTATCTCGACTTCATCTCGCCCTACGCGTATCTGGCTTTCGAGCAGCTGCCGCGCGCGCTGCAGGGTCTGAGCTACCGGGTGCAGTACCTGCCCATCCTGTTCGCTGCCTTGCTCAAGCACCACGGCCAGCTTGGTCCGGCCGAAATCGCTCCCAAACGCGCATGGACCTACCGGCAGGTGCTCTGGCATGCGCACGCGCTCGGCATTGCGCTCGAACTCCCGGCCCGCCACCCGTTCAATCCGTTGCCGCTGCTGCGGCTGGCCCTCGGCTGCAGCGCGCCGGCATGGCCGGGCAGTATCAGCCGCTACGTTGCTGAAACAATCTTTCGCCACATCTGGGTTGGCGGTGCAGAGGCCGACGACCCGGCGCGGCTGCAGCAGCTCGCCGTTACGCTGGCGCCGCAGGGCGAGCCCGGCGGCGCGACGGTCAAGGCGCAACTCAAGCACAACACCGATCAGGCGATTGCGCACGAGCTGTTCGGTGTGCCGGCCTTTGCGGTCGATGGCCGGGTTTTCTGGGGCCTCGATGCCTTGCCGATGCTGCGTGACCATCTGCAGCGGGGAACCTGGGCCTGTGGACCAGACTGGGACATCGCGAGCCAGGTCGGTGCCGGTGTCGTCCGCAAAAACCCCAGGCTGCACCGGCCGCCCTGAAGTTTTACCCGTTGGCCCGGCGCGCACAGCCAGGCCAGCGGTCGGCAGCGCAGGCTACTCCGGCCGAAAAAGTGGGTGGTTGGGTGCAGGCCGTCGTCGGACAAGAAACCATCCCCTGCGACTTTCCTTGGCAAGAACCGGCAAGAACCGGCACAAAATCACATCTTGAAAAGTTTTGTTGGGGTTAGCCCTTGGTTTGTCAGCCGCGCATAAGTTTGGTGCAAGTTTGTGTTGGTCTCGCGTCAGACATGGGTCAGCCGCAGGCCAAACAATCTCGCAGCTTCCATCCCCGGAAGCGCAAATTAACGGAGACCGCAAAACCATGGCAACAGCAGTAGTTGAAAACCGGCCGATGACCCGCGAGGAGAAAAAAGTCATCCTCGCGTCCTCATTGGGGACCATTTTTGAGTGGTATGACTTCTACCTCTACGGCACTTTGGCCGTGATCATCGGCAACCAGTTTTTCTCGGCGCTCGATCCCGCATCCCGCACCATCTTCTCGCTGCTGGCGTTTGCTGCAGGCTTTCTGGTGCGCCCGTTTGGCGCGCTGGTGTTTGGTCGCCTCGGTGACATGGTGGGGCGCAAGTACACCTTCCTGATCACCATCGTGATCATGGGCCTTTCGACCTTCATCGTCGGCCTGCTGCCCAACTACGCCGCCATCGGCGTCGCAGCACCGATCATCCTGATCGGCCTGCGCATGTTGCAGGGCCTGGCTCTCGGCGGCGAGTACGGCGGCGCGGTCGTCTATGTGGCCGAGCACTCGCCCCATGGCAAACGGGGCGAGTACACCTCCTGGATCCAGACCACGGCAACCCTGGGCCTGCTTTTGTCGCTGATCGTGATTCTCGGGGTGCGCACCGCGGTTGGTGAGGCCGCCTTCGCCGACTGGGGCTGGCGTATTCCTTTCCTGGGCTCCATCTTCTTGCTGGCAATCTCGGTGTACATCCGTTTGAGCATGAACGAATCGCCTGCGTTTACCAAGATGAAAGCCGAAGGCAAGACCTCCAAGGCACCGCTGTCCGAGTCGTTCGGTCAATGGAAAAACCTGAAGATCGTTATTCTGGCGCTGGTCGGTCTGACTGCCGGCCAGGCAGTGGTCTGGTACACCGGCCAGTTTTACGCGCTGTTCTTCCTCACGCAGTCGCTCAAGGTCGATGGCGTCACGGTCAATCTGCTGGTCGGGGCTTCGCTGATCATTGGTACCCCATTCTTTGTGCTGTTCGGCATCCTTTCTGACAAGATCGGCCGCAAGCCCATCATCATGGCCGGTTGCCTGTTGGCCATCGTCACGTATTTTCCGGTGTTCAATGCCCTGAGCAAAGCCGCCAACCCGGATCTGGCTGCCGCCCAGGCGAAGAACAAAGTGGTGGTGACGGCGGACCCGAAGGAATGCTCGTTCCAGTTCAACCCGACCGGCACCGTCAAGTTCACCAGCTCATGCGACGTGGCCAAGCAGGTGTTGTCGGCTAATTCGGTGAGCTATGACAATGCGGTCGGTCCGGCTGGCGCGCCTGCCACCATCAAGATTGGTGAGACGGTCATCACCGGCTATTCGGCGACCGGTCTGCCGGCGGACGAAGCCAAGAAGAAGGATGCCGAGTTCAAGAAAGCCACCACCGACGCTTTGAAGGCGGCAGGGTACCCCGCCAAAGCCGACCCGGCGAAGGTGGACAAGCTGATGGTGATCGTGATCCTGTCGTATCTGGTGATTCTGGTGACCATGGTCTATGGCCCGATCGCGGCGATGCTGGTCGAAATGTTCCCGACCCGAATCCGCTACACCTCGATGAGCCTGCCGTACCACATCGGCAATGGCTGGTTCGGCGGTCCGCTGCCGGCAACTGCGCTGGCCATCGTGGCGCAGACCGGCAACATGTACAACGGTCTCTGGTATCCGATCATCGTCGCCAGCATGACGCTGATCCTCGGCACCTTGTTCATCAAGGAAACCAAGGACGTGGACATTTACGCCAACGACTGATTTTTCGGGAGGGCACCTGACGCGCTGTCGGGTGCTGGAGAACGTGCAGTAGCACAATGAAAAAAGCCCCTGGCACTTAGTCAGGGGCTTTTTTATGGGTGGGCCCAAAGATGAGAACCGGCTGGTGACACCATCGTGATCGCCAGACTGCCATTGGAGTCTCAGTGGCGACCTCAACTTGCGCGGTCAAAGGCTTAGCCTGGCCACTATCGTTGGGGGCGGTGATCGGCTTGCCCCTTTTTGACCGGCAGCACACCGAAACTGACTCACTACATGAGTGCCTTGGTAATAAATTCTTGGTGAAGAGCCACAGGGCTTTACCTTGAAAAGCGGAAAACGACGTTGTTTTGACCCATCGTCAAGGCTGCGCTGCGGTGGCAAGACCATAAAATTTGGCAGTTGCGCCGGGATATTTTTTTTGATCTGACCCCGGTCCGGCTTTTTTTCTTTTCTTTGCATGCCAGGACCACCATGCCACTGACCTATCACAAGACCGAAGCGGGTCAATCGGCATTACACAACCGGGCCTCGCCGTTGTCGCGGCGGCAGCGCTCGGCCTTCATCATGTTTGACGGGCGTCGCAGCGTCGCCGATGTGCTGAGGCTCACCGTCGGTTTGGGCGTTACCGAAGACGACATAGTCCAGATGCGCCGCTTGGCCTATCTGGAAGAGCATGAGGTGGTCAGCGGTTTTTTTTCAGCCACCCCTTCACCCTCAACGCTGCCTCCATCGCTGTATCCTGAATTCGCTGCGGTTTCGCTCCAATCGGTTGACGCGCCGGCCCCGTTGCTTTCCGGGCCGCTTGACGTTTCCAACGCCAGCGTTAAGACGCCCACACCAGCCGCTGATGCGCATGCGAGCTATCTGAAAGCTTATCCGCTGGCCACGCGGTTGACCGCCGAATTGGGGCTGCGCGGGTTCCTGCTCAATCTGGCCGTCGAGTCGTGCGGCTCGCGCGAAAAGCTGCGCGAGCTGGCCCCCAAGATCGGCGCCGCGGTTGGCCCCAAAAAGTTTCGCGAGCTCGAAGACGCGCTTCGCTGACGGGGTTCTGGCCCTCTCGCGGGCTGGTGGTGCGGGGGCGTTCTGGTCGGCGGTGCTTCAAGAGTCGGCAACAACCTGCATTGCCGGGGCCGATTGCGGGCTGCGCGCGTCCCATTCAGATGGGCCTTCTAGAATATTCGACCTCTCCAGGAAAGAACGACTAGATGCCCCATGGAACCATCCGCATTCGCGGTGCCCGCCAGCACAACCTCAAAAATCTTGATCTTGACCTGCACACCGGCGAACTGACGGTGGTCACTGGCCCCAGCGGCTCCGGAAAATCTTCGCTGGTATTCGACACGCTGTTTGCCGAAGGGCAGCGCCGCTATGTCGAAACCTTCTCGGCCTATGCCCGGCAGTTTCTTGACCGCATGGACAAACCGGCGGTGGACAAAGTCGAAGGCGTGCCGCCGGCCATCGCCATCGACCAGACCAACCCGGTGCGCAGTTCGCGCTCAACGGTCGGTACGATGACCGAACTCAACGACCACCTGAAGCTGCTGTATGCGCGCGCCGCCAGCCTGTTTGACCGGCAAACCGGGCAGGCCGTGCGCCATGATTCGCCGGAGTCGATTTACGCCGAGCTGATGGCGCGGACTGCGCTCAGCGATCCCCGCACGGTTTTGACGTTTCCGGTCGAGCTGCCGGGTAACACCAGCGCAGAGCAGCTTGCCCAATGGCTGTCAGCCAGCGGCTTCACACGGGTGCATGCGCAGCGGGAAATTGAGACTGCGGCGGGCACGCACCAGCTGCTAGATGTCGTCGCAGACCGGTTTCGCATCCAGGGCATCGAGAAGGCGCGGGCGCTTGATGCGATTGAGACCGCATTGAAGCGCGGCGGCGGGCGGCTCAATGTGTATGTGGCGAGCCTTGGGTTGGTGGCGGCGGAACAATCGGGGTCAGCGGAACAATGGGGGTCAGAGTCCAATTACGCAGCAGCAGAGCAATCTGAGCGATCAGAAAAATTGGACTCTGACCCCGATTTAATTGCCGCACCGGCCGAAGCGATGTGGCGCTTTTCCACCGGCCTGCATTGCCCGGACAGCGACCTGCGCTATCTGGAGCCGACGCCGTCGCTGTTCTCCTTCAATTCGGCGATGGGCGCCTGTGAAACCTGCAAGGGCTTTGGTCGGGTGATCGGTGTCGATTACGGGCTGGTGGTCCCGAACGACAAGCTGACGCTGCGGGCGGGCGCCATCAAGGTCATGCAGACCCCCGCCTGGAAAGAGGCACAGGACGACCTGATGCGCCACGCCGAGACCGCCGGCATTCCACGCGACACGCCTTGGTACAAGCTGACCGCCGAACAGCAGGGCTGGGTCATCAACGGCTCGCCGAACTGGAACGGCAAGTGGAGCCAGCACTGGTTCGGCATCAAGCGCTTTTTCGCCTATCTGGAGAGCAAGGCCTACAAGATGCACATCCGGGTGCTGCTGTCGAAGTACCGCAGTTACACCGTCTGTGAGCGTTGCGGCGCTGCCCGGCTAAAGCTCGAATCTCTGCTGTGGCGGCTTGGGTCCAGTAAGGCGGCCGATGCGGTCCTGCCGCCGACCGAGCGCTTCATGCCGGTGGGCGTGCAGTGGTCGCGGGCGCAGCTCGAAGCATTGCCGGGGCTGTGCCTGCACGATTTGATGCGCCTGCCGATTGATCGGCTGCGGGAGTTTTTTGACGGGCTGTTGCCCTCACCGCCAACCTCACGCCACCCCTCTCCCGCAATCGGGACAGGGGGCAAGGCAGAACTCTCTCTCCCGCTCCCGCAAGCGGGAGAGGGCCGGCCTGTCCTGAACTTGATCGAAGGGGGTGAGGGTGAACTGCAGGCGCTCAAGTCGCTGTTTGAAGAGATACAGACGCGCCTGAAATATCTGTGCGACGTTGGCATAGGCTACCTGACGCTGGACCGGCAGAGCCGCACGCTGTCCGGCGGTGAGGTGCAGCGTATCAACCTGACCACCGCGCTCGGAACCTCGCTGGTCAACACGCTGTTCGTGCTCGACGAACCTTCTATCGGCCTGCATCCGCGCGACATGAACCGCATTGTCCAGGCCATGCACCGGCTGCGAGATGCCGGCAATACGCTGGTCGTGGTCGAGCACGATCCGGCCGTCATGCTGGCCGCCGACCGCATGATCGACATGGGCCCAGGGCCGGGCGAGAAGGGCGGGCAGATCGTGTTCGACGGCACGCCCGACGACCTGCGCCATGCCGACACGCTGACCGGTGCCTACCTGGGGGCGCGCAAGCAGGTCGGCCTGGGGCAGAAACGGCCGGTCAGCGACAACACGCCGCGGCTGATTCTCGAAGGCGCCCGTGACCACAACCTGAAGAACCTGACCATCGAGTTCCCGCTGCAGCGCCTGGTCTGCGTCACCGGCGTCAGCGGCTCGGGCAAATCGACCTTGATGCAAGACATTCTGTCGCCAGCGCTGCTGCGCCAGTTTGGCAAGGCGACCGAAACGCCGGGTCTGCACGACCGGCTGCTGGGTGCCGATCACCTGACCGATGTGGTCTTCGTCGATCAGTCTCCGATAGGTAAAACCGCACGCTCGAACCCGGCCAGCTACGTCGGTGCCTGGGACGCGATCCGCGAGCTGTTTGCGCAGGCGCCACTGGCCCGGCAGCGCGGCTACAGCGCGACCAAGTTCAGCTTCAACAACGGCGATGGCCGCTGTCCGACCTGCGGCGGCTCGGGCTTCGAGCATGTGGAGATGCAGTTCCTGAGCGACGTCTATCTGCGCTGCCCAGACTGCGACGGCAAGCGTTACCGGCCAGAGATTCTTGAAGTCACGATCGAGCGCTCGCCGCTCGGGAAAATGGGGTCAGACCCCAGTTCGGCGCGCGATGCCAGGGAGCGCTCCGCCTCTCCATCCGATTTGGGCTCTGACCCCGTTTTCCTCCCCGAACCCAGCCCTGGACCCCGCTTTCTCAATGTCGCAGATGTTTTAAACCTCACGGTCAGCCAGGCCACGCTGGTCTTTGCACAAGACCGTGACGTGATGCGCGCGCTGCAGCCCATCGTCGATGTCGGCCTTGAATACGTCAAACTCGGTCAGCCGGTGCCGACGCTGTCTGGCGGCGAGGCGCAGCGCCTGAAGCTCGCCGGTTTTCTGGCCGAAGCGAGCCGCTCGCGCAGCAAACCGCAAAGCGCAAGCCGCCAGGCGCTGGCACTCCGATACCCTGGGCGCGGCGCGCTGTTTTTGTTTGACGAGCCGACCACCGGCCTGCACTTCGACGACATCGCCAAGCTGATGCGCGCACTGCGCAAGCTGGTCGATGCAGGTCATTCGCTGATCGTCATCGAGCACAACCTGGACGTGATCCGCTCCAGCGACTGGTTGATCGACCTTGGCCCGGAAGGCGGTGAAGCCGGCGGCCTGCTGGTGGCGCAGGGCACGCCCGACTTGGTGCGCGAGCACCCCACGTCGCACACCGCCAAAGCGCTGCGCGATTACGAGGCGCAGATGGCACAGGTGCATGGCGTCGAAGAAGCGCGGCCCAAAGCCTGCAAGGCGCGACCGCTGCTGTCCAACGACATCCAGATCGTCAACGCCAAAGAGAACAACCTCAAGAGCCTGTCGGTGAACATTCCGCGCGGCAAGTTCAACGTGGTGACTGGCGTGTCGGGCTCGTGCAAATCGACGCTGGCCTTCGACATTTTGTTCAACGAAGGGCAGCGGCGTTACCTCGAATCGCTCAACGCTTATGCGCGCAGCATCGTGCAGCCGGCCGGCCGGCCCGAGGTGGACGCGGTCTATGGCATTCCGCCCACCGTCGCCATCGAGCAGCGCCTGTCGCGCGGCGGCCGCAAATCGACCGTCGGCACTACGACCGAAGTCTGGCACTTTCTGCGCCTGCTGTATGTGAAGCTCGGCGTGCAGCACTGCACCAGGGACGGCGCCGCCGTGATGCCGCAAAGCCTTGACGCTATCGCGGCGCAACTGCTCAAGAGCTATCGCGGCCAGCACATCGGCCTGCTCGCGCCGCTGGTGATTGCGCGCAAGGGCGTGTACACCGAACTGGCCGACTGGGCGCGGCCGCGCGGCTACACGCATCTGCGCATAGACGGCGAGTTTTTGCCGACCACCGGTTTCCCGCGCATCGACCGTTTCAAGGAACACACGGTGGAGTTGCCGGTGGCCGATGTGCAGGTCACGCCTGAAAACGAAGCCGTGCTGCGCGCCGCACTGGCGAGCGCGCTGCAGCACGGCAAGGGCGTGCTGCATGTGCTGGGCCCGCTTGACGGACTGCACGGCGCGATGGCGGCCGGCAGCAGCACAAAAAGCATAGGCCGGCTTGAAGCGTTTTCGACCAAGCGCGCCTGCCCGGTGTGCGCCACTTCCTATCCGGAGCTCGATCCGCGTCTGTTCAGCTACAACAGCAAGCACGGCTGGTGTCCCGATTGCGTCGGCACCGGCGTGACGCTGACCAAAGAGCAGCGCAAGGTGTTCGACGATTCGGTACAGGGTGACGACAACAAGGGCCGGGAGCAGAGTTTTGGTGAGCCGGAAGCCGCCGACGTGGCCGATGCGATCTGCCCGAAATGCCAGGGAACCCGGCTCAATGCGCAGGCGCGTGCGGTTAGGTTTGGTGCGGCGCGGGCCCCTCACCCCAGCCCTCTCCCCAAAGGGGCGAGGGAGGAAGAGTTGACGCGCGGATCACCCGCTCTCTCAAAAGTGGCCGAACTGGCGTCTGACGGTTCGAGTGAGGGCAGCGGAGGCGGCAAAAGTGAAGGCTGGTCCATTACCGACATCGCCCGCCTGAGCGTCACGGAAGTGCGCGCTTGGGTCGAAAAGCTGGCACTGCAAGGG
>JAJAYS010000221.1 GCA_026786065.1 Polaromonas sp. | reverse complement strand
GGGTGGGCCCGCCCGTTGGGGGGGGGGGGGGGTGTTTTCCCTGCCCTCCGGGCGGGGGGGGGTTTTGGGGGTGGTGGGGCCCCCCGGGGGGCCCCGGGGCGCCCCCGCGGCCATGCTGGAAGAAAGCCTGCGCGACCCAGCCCAATGGCAGGGTGCGCTGATGCGCAGCGATACCTTCACGCTGCCCGAGCGGCACCTGGGTCTGGTGATGGACCATGAACTCGGTGATGCGCTGCAGCGGCTTGATGCGGCGGCCGACGCGTTGGCGACCACCAGACTGGGGCAGATGAACATGCACGACTTGCAGGCCTGGGCAGTGTCATTCGAGTCTTCTGAACTATCGGAAGAAGCGTTGCCCGTCGCGGCGCTGCAAGGGCTGACGATTGCAGTTGCGCGAGACGCCGCTTTCTGTTTTATCTATGCCGCCAACCTCGATTGTCTGCGTGAACTTGGTGCAGAACTGGTATTTTTCTCGCCGTTGGCAGATGCTGCCCTGCCCGCCTGCGATGCGCTCTGGCTGCCCGGCGGCTACCCCGAATTGCATGCCGAAGCACTTGCCGCCAACAAGGCCATGAAAACCAGCGTCGCCAGCCATGTGAAGACGGGCAAACCCGTGTGGGCCGAGTGTGGCGGCATGATGGCGCTGTTCGAGCAACTCACCACCGTCGATGGCTGCAGTCATGCGCTGTGGGGGGTGTTGCCCGGCAGCGTTACCCTGCACAAGCGACTGGCCGCGCTGGGCCCGCAGCATCTCTACGTGGGTGGCGGCACTTTGCGCGGACATACATTCCATTACTCCACCTGCGAAACGCCGTTGCAGCCCGCCGCGCGCACCGAAGCAGCGCCTGGCCGCAAGCTGCGTGGCCAAGGCGAGGCTCTGTATGACGAAGGCTCTGTCAAGGCCAGCTATTTCCACGCCTGGTTTTCGTCCAACCCTGCGGCGGCGGCGCGACTGTTTTTAAAGGACAGAAATGAGCGAAAAACCGACTGACTTGCCCGCCCTGGCTGCAAGCACTGGCACTTATTCTTACGGCCCGCAGCGCATCGTCTGCCTGACCGAGGAAACCACCGAATGGCTGTATCTGCTCGGCGAAGAGCGGCGCATCGTCGGTATATCGGGCTACACCGTCAGGCCGCGCCGGGCGCGTGACGAGAAACCGAAGGTCAGTGCCTTCCTGAGCGCGAAGATCGACAAGATACTCGCGCTCGAACCCGACTGCGTGTTCGGCTTTTCGGATTTGCAGGCCGACATCGCGAGTGCGCTGATCCGGTACGGCGTGCAGGTGACGGTGTTCAACCAGCGCAGCGTGCATGAGATTTTCTCGATGCTCTACCAGGTCGCGGCGATGGTCGGCCAGCTTGAAAAAGGCTTGGCGCTGATGCAATCCATGCAGGCCCGCCTGCGTGAAATCGAGGCTGCGGCAAAAGCCCTGCCACGTCGGCCGCGGGTGTTTTTTGAAGAGTGGGACGAGCCGCACATCAGCGCAATCCGCTGGGTGTCGGAGGTGCTCGGCGTGGCCGGCGGCGACGACTGTTTTGCCGAACTCAGCTTGCAGTCGCTTGGCAAGAACCGCATCATCGCCGACAGCAACGAGATCGTGCGGCGCAACCCCGACATCATCATCGGCTCCTGGTGCGGCAAGAAGTTTCGCGCGGAGAAGGTCGCCGCGCGACCCGGCTGGGATCAGGTCGAGGCGGTGAAGAACCGGCAGCTTTTTGAAATCAAATCGGCGGACATCCTGCAGCCCGGCCCGGCCGCGCTGACCGACGGCGTCGAGCAACTGCACAAAATCGTCCTGGCTTGGGGCCAAGCGCATGGCTGAGTCGCGGCTGGCCCGTAGCGAATTGATTCTCGGGGGGCAGCGCAGCGGCAAGTCGCGCCGTGCCGAAATGCTTGCGCAGCACTGGCTGGCTGCGTCGCCCACGCACCGCGCGGTGCTGATCGCCTCCGCCCAGCCGTGGGACGAGGAAATGCGCGAACGCATCCTGCGGCACCAGCGTGATCGGGCCGCCCGGGTTCCGGGAATGCGCACCGTCGAAGAGCCGCTGGCGCTAGGTGAGGCACTTACGCAGCACAGCGACCCGCAGACCCTGGTCGTGGTGGACTGCCTGACACTGTGGCTGACCAATCTGCTGATGCCACATCGTCCGGCAGACGCATCCGCAGTGGGGACTGAAAACCCCCAAAAATTTAAGTCAAATGAGGCTATGGACCAATCAAATCGGGCGCAATCAGCTCTGTTTTTGATAGCGACTGAACAGGCTGCAGGCCCGCTGGTGCTGGTCGGCAACGAGATCGGCCTGGGCGTGATTCCGCTGGGCCGCGAGACCCGTGCGTTTGTCGATGCACTTGGCCGGCTGAACCAGGACCTGGCCGCCGTCTGCGAGCGCGTGACCTTCATGGCGGCCGGTTTGCCGCTGACTCTGAAGGGCGAGCCCTGATGCGCTTGTTCTTTTGCGCGCTGCTGTGGCTTGCCGGCTTGGGACCAGCCCACGCGCTGCAGGTCACCGACCACCGCGGCGTCACGGTCAGGTTTGCGCAGTCGCCGCAGCGCATCGTCAGCCTGTTGCCGTCGCTGACCGAGAGCGTCTGCGCGATGCAGCAATGCCAGCGTCTGGTCGGCGTGGACCGGTATTCCAACTACCCGGCCAGCGTGAAGGCGCTGCCGGTGCTCGGCGGCGGACTGGACCCGAATATCGAAGGCATCGTGGCGCTGAACCCGGATGTGGGGCTGGGGCCCGCCGGGGCGCGGGCCAGCAGCCGGCTGGAGTCACTCGGCATCAAGGTGGTTGCGCTGGAGACCAGGACGCATGCCGACGTCCGGCGCGTGCTGCAGACGCTGGGCCTGCTGCTCGAAGTGCCCGAGAGCCAGGGTGCGGAGCGCCTGTGGCGCACCATCGACGCCGGCGTGTCGGCGGCCAGCCAGTCGCTTTCCGCCAAAGCCCGGAGTCCCCGGGTTTATTTCGAGGTTAACCGGGGCCCTTATGCCGCCGGCGAGGCCTCGTTCATCGGCGAAACCCTGAGCCGGCTCGGCGTCAGGAATGTGGTGCCTGCGGCGCTCGGGCCTTTCCCCAAGCTCAACCCCGAGTTCGTGGTGCGCGCCAATCCGGATCTGATCATGATCGGCAACCGCAGCATGCAGGCCATGCTGCCCTACCCCGGCTGGGGCAGCATCAAGGCAGTGCGGGAGCAGCGCATCTGCATTTTTGACGTTGACGAATCCGACGTTGTGGTGCGGCCCGGTCCGCGCATGGCCGAGGCGGCGCGCATCATGGCCCGCTGCCTGGAAAAGCACGCCGCCGGCGCCGCGCCATGAGTGCTGTGCCCCTCGCCCGGAACCGCAAGCCGTGGCTGCTGGCCGGCGGCCTGCTGCTGGCTACGGCGGCGCTGCTGCTGCTCGGCGTGGCGGTCGGCAGCACCGGCTTCGAGTCGGTGCTGAACATGCCGCACGATGCGCAGGCGCTACAGATCGTGCAGGAGATCCGGCTGCCGCGCAGCGTCGGCGCCTGGCTGTCGGGGGCGCTGCTGGGCTTGGCGGGGGCCGTCGCGCAAGGCCTGTTTCGCAACCCGCTGGCCGACCCGTATCTGCTGGGCAGCGCGGCGGGCGCCTCGCTGGCTGTGGCGCTGGCGATGGTGCTGTTCGGCGTGTCGCCGCTGGCCACGCACTGGCTCGCCCGCATCGGGCTGACCGGCGCGGCTTTCATCGGTGCGGTGCTCGCCGTGCTGTTGACGCTGCTGCTAGCAAAGGGCGTGCAACACACGCTGCGGCTGCTGCTGGCGGGCGTCGTGGTGGGGGTGGTGCTGGGAGCGGTGACCGCGCTGATCCTTTTGACGACGCCGGACATCATGCAGGCCATGCAGTCCTTCATGCTTGGCAGCACCGCGTTCGTCGGCTGGCTGGCCTGCGCCGTGATGG
>JAJAYS010000220.1 GCA_026786065.1 Polaromonas sp. | reverse complement strand
CACCGGCTCGAGCTCGTCGTAGACCCCGACCATGCCGGCGTTGACGATGCCCATGTCCAGCCCGGCTTGAATGGCGTGGTACAGGAACACGGTGTGGATGGCCTCGCGCACGGGGTCGTTGCCGCGGAAGCTGAAGGACACATTGGAAACGCCGCCTGAAACCTTGGCCCCCGGCAGGTTCTGCTTGATCCAGCGCGTGGCTTCGATGAAGTCCACGGCGTAGTTGTTGTGTTCTTCGATGCCGGTGGCAATGGCGAAAATGTTGGGGTCGAAGATGATGTCTTCGGGCGCGAAGCCGACCTCATCGACCAGCACTCGGTAGGCGCGCTCGCAGATTTCGATCTTGCGCTGGTAGGTGTCGGCCTGGCCTTTCTCGTCGAAGGCCATCACGACCGCAGCCGCACCGTAGCGCCTGAGCAGTTTGGCCTGGTGTTTGAACGGCGCCAGGCCCTCTTTCATCGAGATCGAATTGACGATGCCCTTGCCCTGGATGCAGCGCAGGCCGGCTTCGATGACGCTCCACTTGGAGCTGTCGATCATCACCGGCACGCGGGCGATGTCGGGCTCGCTGGCAATCAGCTGCAAAAACCGCACCATCGCGGCTTCGCTGTCGAGCATCGCCTCGTCCATGTTGATGTCGATGATCTGCGCGCCGTTTTCGACCTGCTGGCGCGCCACGCTGAGCGCCTGCTCGTAGTCGCCGTTCAGAATCATGCGGGCGAAGGCTTTGGAGCCGGTGACGTTGGTGCGCTCGCCGATGTTGACGAAGGTGGCCCGTGCGGGGCGCTGGCCGTCGGGGTCGGCGTCGGCGTCGGTCAGGGCGTCGCCTATCAGTACCGGCTCCAGGCCGGCCAGCTTCATCGGACTGACGCGGCGGCGGTTGCGAATGGGGCTTTGGCTTGAAGCCGGACTTTGCGCTGCAGACATGGACTCACCCTGGGTTCAAGGCGAGCGTCGTTACAGGCAGCGCCGCACACCGGGTGGGCCACTGTCGCCCAAGCCTGGCGGAACCGGGTTCCGCTGCAACGCTCCTTGAGACATCAGCATTTTAAGGGACTGCGGGAAATAGCCGAAAACCCCAAGCCGGCGCGGATTTTTTCCTCTGGACGCCGCCCCGCTTGCCACTAAACTTGGTAACAGCCTGTGTGCGCGCCGCCCTTCACCCGATACCGGAAGTCCCATGTTTGAAAGCTTTCGCCGTAAATCCGACCCGTCGCCGCCCTCCGAAAAGCAGGCCAGCGAAGCGCGCATGCGCGCTATCAAGGGCTCCAGCACGGCCGAGCTTGCCGCCAGGCTGCTGATCGCGCCGACCGCGCTGATGCAGCTTTCGCTGGCCGAGGCGACGGTCGTCGTCAGCTTCATGGAGCCGTGCCGCATCCAGGCTGGCACGACCTTCATCGCCGAGGGCGACACCGCCGATACCGGCTACATGCTGCTGCTGCTCGACGGTGACGTCACGATCGAAAGCCTCGCCGTCAGCCGCAAGGACCGGCGCATCGTCACCGTCTTGGGGCCAGGAAGCCTGATCGGCGAGATGAGCCTGCTCGACGGCAGCGCCAGGCTGACATCGTGCGTCGCCAGCACCGACCTGCGTTGTGCAGCGCTGTCGCGCAAGGCGCTCGAAAAGCTGACCGAACACGACCCGCGCACCGCCGCCAAGCTGCTGCTGGCGATTTCCATACGCATTGCCGAGCGGCTGCGCGAAGTGACCGACAAAGTGCGGCTGTACAGCGACTTGGTGCAGGTGATGCAGCAGGAGATCGACCACCTGATTCCGACGCCCAACAAAGACGACAAGCCCGCCAAAACCCGCGCCTGAAGGGCCACAGGCAGCCCAGTCAGTCGGCCGGCGCGGCGTCCCGGTAAAACAGCGGGCGCTTCAAGGTCCGCGCCGCCAGCGGCTGCACCGCATCGCGGATGGCGCCGATGTGCTCGGGCGTGGTGCCGCAGCAGCCGCCGACGATGTTGACCAGCCCTTCGGCCGCGAACTCGCGCAGCAGCCGGGAGGTGACTTCAGGCGTTTCGTCGAAGCCGGTTTCGCTCATCGGGTTGGGCAGGCCGGCGTTGGGGTAGCAGCTGATGAAGGTGTCGCCGGCCACCCGCGCCAGCTCCTGAATGTAAGGCCGCATCAGTGCGGCACCGAGCGCGCAATTGAGGCCGACGGCCAGCGGCTCGGCATGGCGGACGCTGTGCCAGAACGCAGTGACGGTTTGCCCGCTCAGAATGCGGCCCGACGCATCGGTCACGGTGCCGCTGACGATCAGCGGCAGCCGCTCGCCCGATTGCTCAAAGTACTCGTCAATCGCAAACAGCGCCGCTTTGGCGTTCAGCGTGTCAAAAATCGTCTCGACCAGCAGCAGGTCGCTGCCGCCTTCGACCAGCGCCTGGGTCTGCTCGAAATACGCCTGACGCAACTGCTCGAAGCTGGTGTTGCGTGCGCCGGGGTCATTGACATCGGGGCTGATGCTGGCGGTCTTCGGGGTTGGCCCGAGCGTGCCGACGACGAAGCGCGGTTTGTCCGGTGTCGAAAATTTGGCGCAGGCCGCGCGCGCCAGCTGCGCCGATTTGAAGTTCATCTCGACCGCCAGGTCGGCCATGTCGTAGTCAGCCTGCGCCACCGTGGTCGCGCCGAAGGTGTTGGTTTCGATCAGGTCGGCGCCGGCAGCCAGATAGCCTTCATGAATGCCTTGAATCACATCCGGCCGGGTCAGGCTCAGCAGCTCGTTGTTGCCCTTGATGTCGCGGTGAAAGTCGAGAAAGCGCGCGCCCTGACTGCCCGCGCCGCTGTAGCCTTCACCCCGGTACTGCGCCTCGCTGAGCTTGAAGCGCTGGATCATCGTGCCCATTGCGCCGTCAAGAATCAGGATGCGTTTTTCGAGCAGCTCGGGGAGCTGGGCGGCGCGGGTGTAGGTCTGTCGAGTCATAACGTCATTTTAGGGAAGTGGCCCCGCCGGCAGTCAAAGGCTGGGGCGACTTAAAATCCGCCGGTGTCTGCCCTGCCCCTGTCTGAAGCCGCCCACAACGGCACCACCACGCCGCTTGAGGTGCTCAGCCACACCTTCGGTTACTCCGCCTTTCGCGGCCCGCAGCAGGCCATCGTCGAGCATGTCATTGCCGGCGGGGATGCGCTGGTGCTGATGCCGACCGGCGGCGGCAAGTCGCTGTGCTATCAGATTCCGGCCATCGTGCGGCAACGTGCCGGGCACGGCGTGACCATCGTGATCTCGCCGCTGATCGCGCTGATGCACGACCAGGTTGGGGCGCTGCACGAAGCTGGTGTGGCGGCGGCATTTCTCAACTCGACCCAGAGCTTCGACGAAAGCAGCGCACTCGAAAAGCAGCTGCTCAAAAACCAGCTGACGCTGCTCTACGCGGCGCCCGAGCGCATCAACACGCCGCGCATGAAAGGCCTGCTGGCGTCGCTGCACGAGCGCGGCCTGCTCAGCCTGTTTGCCATCGACGAGGCGCATTGCGTCAGCCAGTGGGGCCACGACTTCCGGCCGGAATACCGCAGCTTGAGCCTGCTGCACGAGAGCTTTCCGGACGTGCCGCGCATGGCGCTGACCGCGACCGCCGATGCGCTGACGCGGGACGACATGATCGAGCGCCTGAGCCTCGAAAGCGCGCGCCATTTCGTCAGCAGCTTTGACCGGCCGAACATCCGCTACACCATCGTCGAGAAGACCGAAGGGGCGCGCCAGTTGCTGCGATTCATCGAAAGCGAGCACGACGCCGAAGCCGGCATCGTCTATTGCCAGTCACGCAAACGCTGCGAGGAGGTCGCCGCCATGCTGGCCGGCGCGGGCATCCAGGCGCTGGCCTACCACGCCGGACTGGACGCTTCACTGCGCCAGCAGCGCCAGGACCGCTTTCTGCGCGAAGACGCCATTGTGATGGTCGCGACCATCGCTTTCGGCATGGGCATAGACAAGCCGGACGTGCGTTTCGTCGCGCACCTGGACATGCCCAAGAACATCGAAGGCTATTACCAGGAGACGGGCCGGGCCGGCCGGGATGGCCTGCCGGCCGACGCCTGGATGGCCTATGGCCTGCAGGACGTGGTGAACCAGCGCCGCATGATCGACACCAGCGAGGCGGCCAGCGAGGAGTTCAAGAAGGTGATGCGCGGCAAGCTCGACGCGCTGCTCAGTCTGGCTGAAAGCACGCAGTGCCGCCGGGCGAGTTTGCTGACGTATTTCGGCGAAGAGCTGGGGACGCTGACTTCCGGCGCGGCGAAGGCGCCGACGGGAGCCTTCGATACCTCAAGCCGAACCGGGGACGGGCCGACGGGCACTGCGTCAGCCGGCCACTTTTGCGGAAACTGCGACAACTGCCTGAACCCGCCCGCCGTGTGGGACGCCACCGAGCCAGCGCGCATGATGCTCAGCTGCATCTACCGGGTGCGGCAAGCGAGCGGCATCGCATTCGGTGCCGGGCATTTGATGGATATTTTGCGCGGCAAGGCGACTGAAAAAGTCGTGCAGTACGGCCACGACCAGCTGTCCACCTTCGGCATCGGTGCGGACCTGGCCGAGACTCAGTGGCGCGGCGTGCTGCGCCAGCTGATCGCGCAAAACCAGGTGTTTGCCGACGCCGAATCGTTTGGCGTGCTGCGCCTGCTGCCGGGCTCCCGTGCGGTACTCAAGGGCGAGGCAAATGTGTTGCTGCGTGAAATGACGCCGGCCGGCAAGCCCGAGCGCAAAAAGCGCGGTACCAAAACCTCGGCCAAGGGCCTGGCCGAAGCCGCGCTGAACGCCGGCGCCATCGAACGGCTGAACGCGCTGAAGGCTTGGCGCGGCGAGGTGGCCAGAGAACACAACCTGCCGGCCTTCGTGATCTTTCATGACGCAACGCTGCGGGCGATTGCCGAGCGCGCGCCGCACAGCCTGGCCGAGCTAGAAGGCATCAGTGGCATAGGTGCAAAAAAGCTCGAAGCCTACGGCGCCGAGGTGCTGCGCGTTTGCACCAGCGTGGCTTGAATTGCAGCGCAGCGCTTCGTCTGCAGTTGGCAAGCGCTGATGAATCTTTTTGTTCAGCGCTTTCATCCATTAAATGTGAGTTTTATCCATTACGTACGGGCCTAAGCAGCTATTTTTTTAATAGCGAGCGTTAAATATTTGAGCCATTCGGACCGCCTACAAACACGAGCCTGTAGATTTGCTTTACCTTGTTCGGTGTCTCACACTTAAAAAAGTAAAGGAGACCCCGATGCAAGCAGATGCTGTAGTTTCAAGCACAGGACAAGTCACATTACCCGCTGCCATGTGGGCGAAGCTGGGGATTCAGGCGGGCTCTCACATCCATTTCGAGGTGCGCGGAACGGAATTGGTCATCACGCCGGAGTTGCCCATAAGTGCCTATTACGGCATTTTGAAGGGCTACGACCTGGGCGACACAGAGCCGCCCAAAGAGGCGGACCGGAATTTTGAATGGACGTTGTGGACTCGTCGGGCTGGATAGAGTTTTTCAAGGCCAGTCCCAACGGCCCGATCTTCAAACCCGTGATCGAAGACCGCGCCCGCCTGCTGGTGCCGACGATTTCGCTGTTTGAGGTCGACCGGGTTTTAAGCTGCGCGCTGCCCGTCGCGATAGTTGGATCCTGTCTGGATGTGATGCACTACGGCCGGGTGCTCGACCTGACCGACCGCCGCGCCATCGCCGCCGCAAAAGCTGCTGCGCGGCATGGTTTGGCCTTGGCCGATGCGGCCATTTACAGCATGGCGCTGGAGCACGCTGCCACGCTGTGGACCCAACATGCCGACTGTCAAGGGCTGCCGGGCTTAAGCTACAGCGCAAAGCCCTGAACTGGCCAAATTGGCTAATCCGGCTAACCCGGCCAAACCGGCTATGGGCGCATGAAGCCGATTTCCCGTCCTTCGCGCACTTCCGGCTTGATCCGGTGCTCGGCCTCCAGCTGCAGCATGAATTCTTCGGCCGAAAACACCGCCGCCAGAATCTCGACCTGACGCTGGACGGCGGCGAAATCCCCAAGGCAAAGCTGCGTCAAGCGGGCCAGCCGAAGCCGCATTTCGGCGCCCAACCGGGCGGCGTCGCCCGCCAGCGCTTCGGTGACGAACATCGCTTCGCGCTGCCTTGCGGTCAGCGGCATGAACTTGATCTTGAAGGTGAAGCGCCGCAGCGCCGCAGCGTCCAGCCTCTCTAGCAGGTTGGTGGTGCAGACAAAGATGCCGCGATGGCGCTCCATGCCCTGCAGCATTTCGTTGACTTCGGTGACCTCGTAGCTGCGCTGTGCGCCGCGCCGGTCCTGCAGAAAACTGTCGGCTTCATCGAGCAGCAACACGGTCTTTTCAAGCTCGGCTTCGCGAAACATTGCCGCCATGTTCTGCTCGGTCTCGCCGACGTACTTGCTCATCAGGTTGCTGGCCTGCCTGACCATCAGCGGCTGCGCCAGCGCGTCGGCAATGTGCTCGGCCAGCGCAGTCTTGCCGGTGCCGGGTGCACCGTAAAAACACAGGCTGCCGTGGCCACGCGCTTTCAAGGCTTCAATGATGCGCGGCAGGTCGAAGCGCGACTCGGTGTTGAGCATGCCGAGGTCGTAGCAAGTTACGCTGGCGCGGGCCCTGGCCTCGCAGCGGGTGCCCAGAGCGATGTCGGCGTTTTTCAGCTGGCGTTCGATCAGCGACTCGATCAGCGCGGGCCGGCCGCCGGTGTCACCGGCCGCAGTGCTGGCCGGACCGACCCCGGCGTCGATGCCGACGTCAATTCGCTTGTCAAGCGCGCCGGCCAGTCGGGCAAATCGCACGGCGGTGCGAATTTGCGCCGGTGTCAGGCCCTTGCGCGCCGTCAAGCGGGCGACGAAGGCGTCGCTGACCTTTACCCCCTCCAGCGTTTTGAGCACCAGCGTTTCGCGCGCACCCGGCGGCGGTGAGCGCAGCTCAAGATGATAGGCAAAGCGTCGCCTGAACGCCGGGTCGATCTGCTCAATGCGGTTGGTGACCCACAGCGTCGGGACGCTGTTGGTTTCAAGAATCTGGTTGACCCAGGCCTTGCCGCTGACAGAACCACTGACTGGTGCGGGCAACTGCTCGGAGCGCGCCATCAATTGCGCGGCTTCGCTGGAGACCGGCGGAAACACGTCCTCTACCTCGTCGAATAACAACGCCGAATTGGCACTGCCTTTCAGGAACACCTGTGCAATCTGCAGCGAGCGGTAGCGGTCGCGCCCGCTCAGCGAGTTGCCGTCGCGGTCGGCCGACTCGACCTCGAACAGGTCCAGCCCTGCGGCGTGCGCCACCACCCGGGCCAGTTCGGTCTTGCCGGTGCCGGGGGGGCCATACAGCAGCACGTTGACGCCATGCTCTTTACCAGCGACCGCCTGGCGCAGCAGCGAAACCAGCACGCCCGCGTCGTCCTGTACGAAAGCAAAGTCGGCCAGGCTCAGCGCGCTGCGTGCCGCCGGCCGGGTGAACACCGCCATCAGCTCATGCTGGTCGCGGTACTCGCGCATCAGCACCGGCGGCAGCTTTTCACTGACCTTCATCAGGTCGGCCAGGTCGGTGATGTTGTGTTCGGAGATCAGGTTCTCGACCATGCCGATGCGCTCTAACCGCGAGCCGGCGCGCAACGCTTCGGCAAGCTCGTGCGCCTTGACGCCGGCCACGTCAGCCAGCGCCGCATACGCCTCGGGCGCGTTGTTGACCTTGAATTCAACCAGCAGCGAGCGCAGGTCGCGCTGGTAGCGGGCGAGCGTGCCGTACAGCAGCAGCGCGCGCTCGGCGCGGTTGAGCTGCAGCAGCCCGGCCAGCGCGTCGATGTTTTTCTCGACCAGCGTGGACTGCTTTTTCAGCGCGTGGGCCAGCCAGTCGCCGGTCGCCGTCAGCACCGACAGCAAATCCTTTGGCTGGTCTTTTGCATGCTCGTCGAGGTAGAAAAAAACCGTGCCTTCTTCATAGGGGCCGCGCCAGGCGCCGTGGCGGGTCATGAACCCGGCGTTGGAGAGCGTCTCATGACCACGCCAGAATTCGTTGTCCTTGCAGCGCCGCAGCAAAAAGTCGCGCAGCCGCTGCATCGCCGGAACCGGCCAGACCAGATGGCGACCCGACAGCGCCAGCAGGCTGTTCAGGTCGCGCCGGACGTTGAACTTCGCGCCCTGGCGGGCGGCCAGCGTCAGCACGAAATGCGAACACATCAGGTCGAGCACCGGCGCCTCTTTCAGGCCGGGCGACAGCAACCACTGCGACTGCTCGCTTAACGCACGTTTGCTCATGGACGGGGTTCTCCAGTCTGCGAAACAGAGTTGGCTCGGGCTAAAAAAAACGCCGCAAAGCCGGCACCGATCCCGAAGATACGCCACCATAACGCAGCTTGTGCGGCGAAGGGACGTTTGCACGCTGCTTGCGGAATTGCGGCATGCGGATCGGGTGCGCTGAAGGTGGAGAACCCATCGATACCTCGGGGTGAACGGATGCGGGGGCGGGGCCGGCTCGCCCGCAGGCCCTCGTGCGACCGGCCGCGCACAATGGCAGCGGCGCCGGCGCCAAAACCCGCTGGCGCGATCCCGTTTGCGCCCACCACCGGCGCCACACCCGGCGCCGCTCGCGCCGCCTTCCTCACTGCCCCTGCCGAAAGCATGCCATGCTGAACCTGACCGACATCGAAAGCGCAGCCGAACGCATTCGCGGCCACCTGCTCGACACGCCCTGCGTCGAATCGAAAACGCTGTCACAACTGACCGGCACAACGCTGTTCCTGAAGTTCGAGAACCTGCAGTACACCGCCTCGTTCAAGGAACGCGGCGCCTGCAACAAGCTGGCGCAGCTGAGTCCGGCCGAACGCGCGGCCGGCGTGATCGCAATGAGTGCGGGCAACCATGCGCAGGGTGTGGCCTACCACGCCCAACGCCTGGGTCTGCGCGCCGTCATCGTGATGCCGCGCTTTACGCCAGGCGTCAAAATCGCTCGCACCCAGGGCTTCGGCGCCGAGGTGATCGTCCACGGCGACACACTGGACGAATCCCGCGCCCATGCGCTGGCACTCGCCGCCCAGGGCGGCCTGACCTTCGTCCACCCGTACGACGACGAAGCCATCGTCGCCGGACAGGGCACGGTCGCGCTGGAGATGCTGCGCACCGTGCCCGACCTTGACACGCTGGTGGTGGCCGTCGGCGGCGGCGGGCTGATTGCCGGCATGGCGACGGCGGCCAAGGCCCTCAACCCCGCCATCGAAATCATCGGCGTGCAGACCTCGCGCTTTCCGGCGATGGTCAACGCCATCCAGGGCACCTGTCACCCGCAGGGCAGCTCGTCGATTGCCGAGGGCATTGCGGTCGGCACGCCCGGTGTCATCACCCGGGCCATCATTGCCGCGCGGGTGGACGACCTGTTGCTGGTCGATGAGGGCGACATCGAGCAGGCGCTGGTGATGCTGCTGGAGATCGAGAAAACGCTGGTCGAAGGCGCGGGCGCGGCCGGTCTGGCGGCCTTGTTGAAGTACCCGGCGCGCTTTGCCGGCAAAAGGGTCGGGCTGGTGCTGTGCGGCGGCAACATCGATCCGCTGCTGTTGGCCGCCATCATCGAGCGCGGCATGGTGCGCGCCGGCCGGCTGGCGCGCATTCGGGTCAGCGTGCGCGACATTCCGGGCTCGCTGGCCCGCATCACCGCGATGGTCGCCGACGCCGGCGCCAACATCGACGAGGTGCACCACCAGCGCGCGTTCACCACGCTGTCGGTGCAAAACGTCGAGATCGAGCTGGTGTTGCAGACCCGCGGTCGGGCGCACGTCGCCGAGCTGCTGGCGGTGCTGAACAATGCGGGCATAGAGGCCTGCGAACAGCATTGAAGCCGGCGCTTCGCCGATGGCCCTGTCCTTGGCCCCTGGAGCCCGGACAGTTAAAATCGCAGTCTGCGCACCGTCACCGCACCGCGCCAACCCGTTTCGAGGAATCTCATGGCTTCGCCCACAAACCACACCACCAATGCCGCCCACAAGAGCCCGACTCCTGCCGCCGAGCAGGAAATGGTCGAGTCCATCGTGCCGATGATGCCCATCGTGCTGCCGCTGGTCGCCGGCGTGCTGATGTTTTTGCTGGCTTTTATCGCGGTGTTTCTGGCTTGATCACTTGAAAGCCGAGCGCGGGCCACGCCGACCCGGCTGCGTCGCCCGCTAAAAAGTCCGCCCAGGCGGACTTTTTTTATGTCCGCGCCAATCCCGCTCAGGCTTGGCGCAGCGGCATCACATGCACCGCGCCCGGTGGAATGTGCAGCCAAAGCCCGCTGCCCGGCCCCAGCGCCAGCTGGCGCAGCAGCGCACTGGAAAGATTCAGTCTGAGGTGCTGGCCGGGCAGCGCGTCCAGCGCCAGCGTGCACAGGCTGATTTCGCCAAGCGCCAGCACCTCGGTCAAATGGCAGCGCAGCGTGTTGCCCGGCAACGTTTCGGGTGCGCCGGCCGGGGCCGACGACGACACATCGAGCAGCTCGCCGGCCAGCACCCACGAGACCCGCGCCCGGTCTGCGATGCGGTTTTTGTCGGCGACCTGCAGCGTCAGCCCGGCCTCAGCGTCGCCGGGGGGAGCAGGAGCAGCCACGGTGCCCGTCAGCCCAGCCCGCCCGGCACCGGCTTCGGCCCCAGCAGCCGCAGCGACCCCGACGGCCATGACGGCCTCGCCCAGCCAGAGCAGCCGCCCGTAGCCAGCCGGGTCGGCCGGCTGGTGGCTGAAAAACCGGCCCTGGAAGTGGTTGTCTATGCCGACCAGCTCGGCTACACGGGCGTTGCGCGGACTGGAAAACACCTTGGCCGGCGGGCCGATCTGCAGCGACTGGCCGGCGTCCAGAATCACCACCCGGTCGGCCAGCCGCCGCGCCTCGTGCAGGTCGTGGGTAACCAGCACCATCGGAATCGCCACGCGCTGGCGCAGCACCGCCAGCTCGCGGTAGAGCGCCTGCCGGGTCGGCGCATCGACTGCCGAAAACGGCTCGTCGAGCAGCAGCACCTGCGGCTCGCGGGCCAGCGCCCGGGCCAGCGCCACCCGCTGCTGCTGGCCGCCGGAGAGTTGGGCCGGGCGCCGCTGCTGCAACCCGGCCAGCCCCATCCGGGCGAACAGTTCGTCCAGATAAGCCGGCTTCGCACCGGGCCGCGCCGCCAGCGCCACGTTGTCGTACGCGCTCAGGTGCGGAAACAGCGCGTAATGCTGAAACACCAGGCCGACGCGGCGCTGCTGCGGCGGCAGGGCGACGGCAAGCTGGCTGTCAAACCACAGATCGGCAGTCGCCGCGCCGACGCGCACCCGCCCCTGCAGCGAGCGGCTTTTGAGCAAACCGGCAATCGCCCGCAACACGCTGGTCTTGCCGCTGCCCGACGGGCCGACCAGGCCGAGCAGCTCGCCCGGCGCGCAGTCGAAGGCCGCAGCCAGCCGGATAGGGCCGGGGTCGTCAAGCACCACATCAAGCATAAAATTCAAGCAACATACGGCTGCAGCCCAGTAAATACGGGCGTAAGCAGCTCTGTTTTTTATAGCGACTGCGGCGGAGCGCCCGACTTCGCCTGATGGCGGTCTGCGGCGGGAAATGCCGGCGCTGCGCAGCCACGGGCGCGCCGCTACCGGTCCTGCAGCGGCCGCAGCCGGTCGGCGCCAAACACCAGCGCCAGCGTACACACCGAAGCGGCCAGCAGCGCCAGCGCCATCACATGCGCGGCGGCCAGATCGAAAGCCTGCACCCGCTCGTAAATCGCAATCGACAACGTGCGGGTCTCGCCCGGAATGCTGCCGCCCAGCATCAGCACCACGCCGAACTCGCCGAGGGTGTGTGCCATCGTCAGCGCCACGCCAGCAAGCAGACCGGGCCAGGCCAGCGGCAGCTCGATCTTCCAGAAGGCGCGCCACGGCGTGAGGCCGCACACCCAGGCGGCTTCGCGCAGGCTGCCGGGAATGGCGGCGAAAGCGCGCTGCAGCGGCTGCACCATGAAGGGCAGGTTGACCAGCACACTGGCCAGCAGCAGGCCTTCAAAGCTGAACACCAGCCGCACGCCCAGACTGGTCGCCAGCCAGGCGCCGAGCGGCGAGCCCTGGCCGAAGGTCATCAGCAGATAGAACCCGATCACCGTGGGCGGCAGCAGCAGCGGCAGCATCAGTACCGCCTCGACCAGCGGCCGGCCGCGCCAGGCGGTCGTGGCGAGCCAGCGCGCCAGCCACAGGCCCGGCGGCAACAGCAGGGCCGCCGTGGCAACGGCCAGTAGCAGGGAGACGCGGGCAGCTTGCCAATCCATAGAGCGCGATTGTCGCAAACGGCGCGCGGGTGGGCCTTGGTCGCAGGCTGACGGGTTCGCGCCGCCATCACCATGTCGCGCAGGGGCGCGTTGGCCGGCGGCTTCCAGTAGTGCGTACGACTCTCTGCATAACTCTGGCGGAACTGTGGCAGTCGGGTCGGATCGGGGTGGGCTGCAAGGCGTCTTTTCATGCCACTTGCCCCGCTATTGGCAAGAAAAGCAGCGCAGCAGACCGCCCGAGCCCGGCTGATCACGGACCGCAGGGAGTTATGCAGGGGTTCCCTTGGCGATAACCGGTGCCGGGACGTTGGGCAATCGGCCGTCGTCGATCTCCTGCAGGCTGTCATCCCGGCCGCCGGGCCGGGATTCACGACACCGCCCTTCGCCGGCGCGGCTGACGCTGCGCCTGCCCGCCCTGCGCGGCGGGAGGGCCCCCCCCGCTCGCCATCCGGGGGCAGGTCTTCAAGCCCGGGGCAAAAT
>JAJAYS010000219.1 GCA_026786065.1 Polaromonas sp. | reverse complement strand
GCTCCGGCCTGTCGCGCAGCGAACGCCTGAGTCCGCAGGGCCTGGCGCGCATGCTGCAAAGCGCCTTCGTATCGGGCGCCATGCCCGATCTGATGGCGTCGCTGCCGATTACCGGCGTCGATGGCACGCTGCGAAACCAGCGCACCGGCGTCTCGCAGGGCTGGGCCCACCTGAAGTCCGGCTCGCTGGCCGACACCAGCGCGCTGGCCGGCTATGTGCATACTGCGAGCGGCCGGCGTTTGATCGTCGTCGGCATCGTCAACCACGCCAATGCAAACGCCGCACGGCCGGCGCTCGACGCGCTGGTGGACTGGGCGGTGCGGGAAGGCAACCGGTGAACCTCTCTCTGGCCGACGCCATCGGCAGCGCCGCCGCCGTGCTGACGACGCTGAGCTTTTTGCCGCAGGCGCTGCACACCTTCAGGACGCGCGACGTCAGCGGGATCTCCCTCAGCATGTACAGCGCGTTTACCGTCGGCGTCGCGCTGTGGCTGGTCTATGGCTGGCTGCTCGGCTCCTGGCCGATCGTCATCGCCAACGTTTTCACGCTGCTGCTGGCGCTGGCGATCGTGGTGATGAAGCTGGTGTTTGGCCGAAGCGGCCGGCGCTGATTGTCTTTGCGGCCCCGAGCCGCAATCCACGGTCGCAATGGCACGGAGATCATCAAGTCATGAATCCGCCCGGATCGCAGTCCAGGGCAGGCCCCCCCGGATCAACTCAAGTGCTTGCCGACAATCCCGGCAAGCTCGAACATCGTGACCTGCGGCTTGCCGAACACCGCCAGCAGTTTTGCGTCGGCGTTGATCGCGCGCTTGTTGGCCGCATCCTGCAACTGATTGGCCTTGATGTAGTCCCACAGCTTTTTGATCACCTGGGTGCGCGCCACCGGCTCGGCGCCAATTACGGCGGCCAGCGCCTCGCTGGGTTTGAGGCCACTGGCGGCGCTGGTCTTGCGCGGCGCTTTGGCGGCAGTGCCTGGGCTTGCGGTCTTTTTCACGGCCACCTTTTTTGCTGCGGCTTTTTTCGCCGGAGTCTTTGCAGCTACCGGTGATGGTGCGGCAGCACCCTTGGCCGCCACCGTCTTGCCGAACGGCGTCTTCACCGTGCCCGACCTCGGCGCCACCGTCTTGCGCGGCGGGAACTTCGATGGCGCAAATTCAAAGTTGACCTTGCCGGCCTCTGCGTCCCAAACCAGCATGGCCTTGAACGGCCGGCGTGTGCGCATCGAAACAAACTTGTCGAGCAGGTCGGTCTTGCCGGTGGCCAGCAATTTGCTCATCTGCTCGCGCTCTATCGGCTGCTGCAGGATCACCTGGCCGCTTTTGAAGTCGCAGCTCGGCGTCGGCTGGGCCAGCGTCGGAACCGACTTTTCACAAACATAGTTTTTGCCCAGCTCAAAAATGCCGGCGACGCATTTGGGGCAGGCCCCAAGCGACTGCTGCGCGCCGAAGTCGATGATCTCGCCGGTCTCGGCGCTCTTGTCGTCGCCGAAGTCGAACTCGAGCTTGTAGTTTTTGGTGTCTTCGTCGAACTTGATCACCATCTCGGCGGTGAAGGGCCAGCCGGCCTTGGAACGAAAGCCGTCCAGCGGGCCAATGCGCCGGTCGCGCAGAAACTGTTCGACCTCGGCGTTTTCAAAAGTACGACCGGCCGGCGTCTTGCCGAACGAGAAGCCGCAACCGTCGTCGCCTTTTTTGCCGGTGCAGGTGTAGCGCCGGTAGTTTTCCTTGATGACGCCGCCGCAGTTGGGGCAGGGCGCGGCCAGCGTCGCGTAGTCGCCGGGGATGCTGTCCTTGTCGTAGCCCTTGGCTTTGGCAACCAGGCGCTCGGTCATCACGGCGATCTCGGCCATGAAGGTTTCGCGGCTCAGTTTGCCCTGCTCCATTTGCGCGAGCTTGAATTCCCATTCGCCGGTCAGCTCGGCCTTTGACAGCTCCTGCACGTCAAGGCCGCGCAGCAGCGTCATCAGCTGGAATGCCTTGGCCGTCGGAATCAGTTCCCGGCCTTCGCGCAGCATGTATTTCTCGGCGATCAGGCCTTCGATGGTGGCGGCGCGGGTGGCCGGCGTTCCCAGGCCTTTTTCCTGCATCGCCTCGCGCAGTTCGTCGTCGTCTATGGTCTTGCCGGCACCCTCCATCGCGCCCAGCAACGTGGCCTCGCTGTAGCGCGCCGGTGGCCGGGTCTTCAGCCCTCTGGCATCGGCCGCCTCGGTGGCTACCCGCTCGCCGGGCTTGACCGGCACCAGCGTCTTGCTGTCTTTTTCGTCGGTGTTCTCGTCTTCGGCTTCCTTGCCATAAATCGCCAGCCAGCCCGGCTTGACCAGTACTTTGCCCTCGGTCTTGAACGAATGGGCCCCCACGCTTGCCACTGCGTGTGCTGCGCTGCCCCCCGAGGATGCCGTGCCTTGCTCGGGGCGGCCCGGCGCGGCGGCGGCGGCTTCCTGGACGGTCACGGTGCTGATACGAGTGGTCACCAGGTATTCGGCGCTCGGAAAAAACACCGCCATGAAACGGCGCACCACCAGGTCATAGAGTTTTTGCTCGGCATCGCTGAGGCCGGCGGGCGCCTCCAGCGTCGGGATGATCGCAAAGTGGTCGCTGACCTTGGCGTTGTCGAAGATGCGCTTGCTCGGCTTGATGTAGCCGCCCTTGATGGCCGTGGCGGCATGCGGTGCCAGGTGCTTCATGTTGCTTGCAGCCAGCATCTCGAAGGTCTTTTTGACGACCGGCAGATAGTCTTCGGGCAGCGCCCGCGAATCGGTTCGCGGATAGGTCAGTGCCTTGTGGCGCTCATACAGGCTTTGCGCAATCGACAGCGTGGTCTTGGCCGAAAAACCGAATTTGCCGTTGGCCTCGCGTTGCAGCGAGGTCAGGTCGAACAACTGCCCCGGTGCCTGCGTCGTCGGTTTGCTTTCTTCGGTCACTGTGGCCGACTTGCCGCGCACCGCGTCGGCAATCGCCCGGGCCTCGCGCTCGGACCAGAGGCGGTCGGCCCGCAGCTCCGGGTCGGGCTCACCGGCCTCGCCTGCGCCATTTGCGGCATGCGCGGCGCTGATTGCGGACTTTTTCCACTTGGGGTCGAACCACTTGCCCGGGTAGGCACCGGCCTCGGCGCCAAAGCCGGCGTGGATCTCCCAGTAGTCCCGGGAGACGAACTTGCGGATTTTTTCTTCCCGCTCGACCACCACCGACAGCGTCGGCGTCTGCACCCGGCCGACCGTCGTCAGAAAGAAGCCGCCATCGCGTGAATTGAAGGCGGTCATGGCGCGCGTGCCGTTGATGCCGACCATCCAGTCGGCCTCGGAGCGCGAGCGCGCCGCGTCGGCCAGGCCCTGCATCTGCTTGTCGCTGCGCAGGCTGCCAAAACCGTCGCGGATGGCCGCCGGCGTCATCGACTGCAGCCACAGCCGCTTGACCGGGTGCGCGCTTTTGGCGTACTGCTGGATCAGCCGGAAGATCAACTCGCCCTCGCGGCCAGCGTCGCAGGCGTTGACCAGGGCGTTCACGTCCTTGCGCTTGGTCAGCTTGACGATGGCGTTTAGGCGCGTCTTGGTCTTGTCCATCGGCTTCAGGTCGAAGTAGGGCGGGATCACCGGCAGGTTGGCAAAGCTCCACTTGCCGCGCTTGACGTCGAACTCTTCGGGCGCCTGAATTTCAAGCAGATGGCCGACCGCCGAGGTCACCAGCCAGTCCTCGGCCTCAAAATATTCGTCGTGCTTTTCGAACTTGCCGGCCGTCGGTGTCATCGCGCGCACGATGTCCTGCGCGACCGACGGTTTTTCTGCAATCACCAGAGTTTTCATAAATGGGTCTTCAAATTTGCCGACGCTGGGAGCCGCCGGAAGCAATCGATTCGGTGCAAGGGGCGGTGGGCCCAAGAGCCCAACGCCAGACCCGCGCATCTTACGGCGCCGGCCCGTAGCCGGTCGGTGAACCATCCCCGGCCCACCGCGCAGGCCTGCCTTGGCGCGCGCACGGTGTGCGGGTGGCTCAAGCACGCAAACCGGGCGCTGCAGCGCACCGCCCAGGTCCGGCCGATCGCCGGCCGCAGGGGGTTGTGCAGGGGGTCCCTAACTACAATACCTGCTGCCCGCGCGCACGCCCTGCCGCACACGCTCTTCCCAACCCCCGTCCCTTCTCGCAAACGAGTCACGCCGTGCTGAAAAATCAGGCCTCCGCTTCCCCCGCCGCATCGGCCGCTGTTGCCCTTCCCGGCCCCGCACCCTTGGATGCCCGCCGCATCCAGACCCGCCGCTCCGGCGTGCACGGCAAGGGGGTGTTTGCACTGCAGCCGGTGACCAAAGGCGAAACGCTGATCGAATATATCGGCGACGTCATCACCTGGCCCGAAGCACTGCGCCGGCACCCGCATGACCCGGCACAGCCCAACCACACCTTTTATTTCCACCTCGACGACAAGCATGTGATCGACGGCAACGTCGGTGGCAATTCGGCGCGCTGGATCAACCACAGCTGCAAGCCCAACTGCGAAGCCGAGGACGAGGACGGTCGGGTGTTCGTCAAGGCGCTGCGCAACATCAAAGCCGGCGAAGAGCTGTTTTACGACTACGGCCTGATCATCGACGCCAGGCACACGAAAAAGTTGCTGGCCGAGTTCCCGTGCTGGTGCGGTGCCAAAAAATGCCGGGGCACGCTGCTTGCCCCGAAAGACAAGGCCAGCAAGCCCAAAAGCACAGACAAGCCGAAGGCGCCCGGCAAGGCCGGCAAGGCCGGCAAGCCGGCCAAAGGTGATAAGGCTGCCGACAATGGCAAGACTGCCAAGTCTGCCAAGACTGCCAAGTTTGTCAAGACTGTCAAGGCCGGCGAGACTGCCAAGCCGGGCAAGGGCAAATAAGCTGGCGCCTGCGCACAGCCGTTTCCGCCCGCCTCCGCCCACTCCCGGCCAACAGACCAGCATGACCGCCGCGCACACCGCCATGCCGATCCCCTGGCCAGCCGAGGCGGTCTGGCAGGCGGTCGCGCCGCTGCTGCCCGGCTTCACCGTCGAGATCCTGCCCGAGACCGATTCGACCAACACCGAGCTGCTGCGCCGACTGCGCCGCCACCACAGCGCCGCAACCGCCCCCGCTGGCCCGGCCGAGGCGTTGCTGCTGGTGGCTGAAACCCAGACCGCCGGGCGCGGCCGCATGGGCCGGCAATGGCACAGCCAGCGCGGCGCCAGTCTGACCTTCTCGCTCAGCCTGCCGCTGCGGGTCGGCGACTGGTCTGGCTTGTCGCTGGCGGTCGGCGTGTCGCTCAGCGAAAGCCTGTCGCCGGGTGCCGTCGATGCCTGTGCTCCAGCGCCTGTTCCGGCGCCCGCCCGCCTTCCGGCAAGAATCGGCCTGAAGTGGCCGAACGACTTGTGGCTGGTCGATGAGCGCGGCGAACGCAAGCTGGGCGGCATTCTGGTCGAAACCGCCACGTGGGACGGCCTGCGCTATGCCGTGATCGGCGTCGGTCTGAATATTGCTGCGCCGCCAGACGCTGCGCCCGCCGACCCCGGCACAGGCACAGGCACACGCACAGGCACAGGCACAGGCAACATTGCCCCGGCCTGGCTGCAGCAGGTGCAGGGCAATGCCGACGCCGCCGGCACGCTGCTGCGGGTCGTGCCGCCGCTGGTGGCCGATCTGCTGCTGTTTGCGCAGGCCGGCTTCGGCCCTTTCGCGCCGCGCTTTGCCGCGCGCGATGTGCTGCGGGGCCGCACGATTGATTTGTCTGACGGCCGCAGCGGCATGGCCTGCGGCGTCGGCGCGAACGGGGCGCTGCGGCTGCAGACGGCGCACGGCATGCAAGACATCATCAGCTCCGAGATCAGCGTGCGCCCGGTGGACCGGCCGACTGCGCAGGCGCAAGGGCCAAGCCAAGGGAATGCGCCGGCATGTTGAGGCTATTGGTTCTGACGCTGCTGCTGGCCAACCTCGGCTTTTACGTGTGGTCGCACGGCTGGCTGGCGGCGTATGGTCTGGCGCCGGCCGTTGAAACCGAACCACAGCGGCTGACCCAGCAGATTCGCCCCGACGCGATGCAGTTGCAGGGCCCGCCGGACCGCCCGCCCACCGAGCGAGCGCCAGCCACGGCCGCCGTGCCAGCGGCACCGGGCGAATGCCTGCAGGCCGGCCTGTTCAACGAGGCGCAATCGGGCGCGCTGCGTAGTCGGCTGCAAGCCAGCCTGCCGCCGGGAAGCTGGAGTCTGGCCCCCGGCAACGAGCCGGCGCGCTGGATGATCTACGTGGGGCGCTTTACCGAAGTCGAGGCAATGGCCATCAAGCGCAGCGAACTCGCCCGGCTCGGCGTCGGCTTCCAGCCGGTCAGCGCCGGGACGCTGGCGCCCGGACTGTCGCTAGGCAGCTTCACGTCGCAGGCCGACGCCGACGGCGCGCTGGCGCGGCTCAGCGCGCAAGGCGTGCGCAGTGCCCGCGTGCTGCCAGAAAAGCCGGAGCAGCGCGGCGACCTGCTGACGCTGCCGGCGGTCGATGCCAGCCTGCGGTCGCAGCTCGATGCCATCAAGCCGCAACTGCTGGACCGGGTGCTGCGCAGCTGCCGCTGAAAGCCTCGCATGCACCCCGGCGCGCCGGTGGCAGACAATTCGCAACCGGCGGCAGCGCGGCTTTTTGCACTCAACGCCCGCGCTGCCGATTGCCTGCCACCGATAATTCGCGGCATCGCATCAACCTTGGACCACGCCACCATGAAAATCGAAAAAGACACCGCCGTGACGCTGCAATTGAGCGTGCGCGACGCCGACGGCAAGCGCGTTGAGGGCGACCAGGAGCCGACGGTGTATCTGCATGGCGGCTACGGCAACACGCTGCCGAAGGTCGAGGCCGCGCTGGAAGGCCAAGAGGCGGGCTACCAAGTCAGCTTGAGATTGCCGCCGGAAGACGCCTTCGGCCTGCGCGACGAAGCGTTGCTGCGCACGCTGCCGAAAACCGAATTCCCGCCGGGCGTCAAGGTCGGTGGTCAATTGGAGGGTCGCGACGGGGACGGCCACGAACAGGTCTTCACGGTGATGAAGATCAAGGGGCCGGTGGTGCTGCTCGACGGCAACCACCCGCTGGCCGGCAAGACGCTGACCATCGCGCTGAAGGTGCTCGCGGTGCGCGCCGCCAGTGCCGAAGAAATCACCCATCGCCATGTGCATGGCGAGCATGGGCACCAGCACTAAAACCGCTGCGCCCGGTTGGCTGGCATCGCTTGCGTGCCGCACCCTGCGCCTGCGAAACGGGTACCGACCCACCTCATGACGCCTGCGCCAGCTGCCGACAAAGCTGAAGCGACCGCTGCAAACCGTGCTCTTTGGGTGATGCTGCTGGCGCTTGCCTCGGCCTTCAGCCTGAGCCAGGCCTGGCGCACGCTGCCGGCGATCATGGCGGTGCCGCTGCAAAGCGAGTGGCAGTTGAGCCCGCGGCAGCTGGGTCTGTTCGCCGGCGCGTTTCATTTCGCGTTCGCCTTGATGCAGTTCGCAATGGGCATCGGCATTGACCTGCACGGCGTGCGCCGGACGGTGCTCACGGCGTTTCCGATTGCCATTGCGGGCTCCGCGCTGGCAGCCACGGCGGGCAGCTACGAGCTGCTGCTGGCCGGGCAGGTGTTGATTGGAATCGGCTGTGCGCCGGCCTTTCTGGGATGCACGGTTTTTATCGCGCGCCACTTTCCAGCCCAGCGTTTTGCCGCCGTGTCGGGCCTGACGTTGGGGCTTGGCGGGATAGGCATGCTGGCGACCGGCACGCCGCTGGCGTTGCTGATCGCCGCCACATCCTGGCGGGTTGCCTTCGGTGTGCTCGGCGGCGTGGCCGCATTCGCGTGGCTACTAATTTTTTGGCGGGTGCATGAACCGGCTCAGCCTGGCGGCAAAGCGCCGCCCGAGTCGGTTCGCGAGGCGCTCGGCAAATTTGCGTCGCTGGTCGCGTTGCCGCACACGCTGGGCATCGTGCTGCTGGCTGGGGTGGGCTATGCCGCGTTCATCTCGCTGCGCGGGTTGTGGCTGGGGCCGATGCTGGCCGGGCGCGAGGGCTTCTCGCTGGTGCAAAGCGGCCATGTGGCGCTTGCGATGTCGGTCGCATCACTGTTCGGCCCGCCGCTGTTCGGAAGGCTTGATCCCGGCCCGCTTCGAAGGCGACGCTGGATTGTCGGCTTCACGCTGATTGCTGCCACGCTGTTCGCGGCCTTTGCGGTCATCGACAACCTGCTGATGAACGTCGCCGGGCCGGTCGTCATCGGCCTGATGTCGGGCTATCTGGTGCTTCAGTACGCCGACGTTCGCGGCGCCTACCCGGCCGAAATGACCGGCCGTGCGATGGCCGTCTTCACGATGGCGATGTTTCTCGGCGTGGCACTGATGCAGTGGTTTACAGGCGTGGTTGCATCGGCCGCGAGCGGCTGGGGCATCGAGCCGTTCGCCGCCGTCTTTGCGAGTATGTCGGCGCTGTTGCTGGCTGGCGCAACCGCCTATGTGCGCCTGCCGGGGCCGGGCAGCGCGACACGCTGAGCGTGCCGCGTTGCGTTTCCAGCCCCGTTAGTGAATCAATCGGCCACCGTCACCACATTGCCCGCAAAACCGATGCGGTCGGCGGCGTCGGCGACCGGCTTTATCGGCGGCACGTTGGCCAGCGTGATCGGATTGACGGCGCTGCCGGTCAAGCCACGCGGCGTGGTGCGCACCACCTGACTGGCCGGCAGGGCGGCGCCGGTTTTCAGATTGGCGTACATCAGGTCCATCGCCTGCACGTAGTAGCGGTGCAGCGGCACAAAGCGGTCGCCGAAGCCGGGGAAGCCGAGGAAGGCGTCGAAATGCTGGGCGTTGGCGACTTCGATGTACGACAGTTTGCTGGCCGAGCCTTCAACGATCTTGTTCAGGCCGAAATACGGCCGCGACGAAAACGCCACCGGCACCAGGGTGTCGGCCCGGCCATGCACGATCAGCGCCGGTTTGCCGCGCAGGTTGGCGCTGCGCAGCACCTCGCGCACGCCGGCCTGCAGCCGCAGCGCATTGGCGCTGGCACCGCCGGCCAGTGCGCGCAGGCATAGCGCGCCCGGCGCGTTGTAGTCCTGCAGCGAGGCCGCCGAAAAAGACGCCGCGTCGCGCAGCGGACCGCCGACGCTGAGGTTGTTGACGATGTTGATGCCGACCGTCGGAGGCACGCCGTTGCCGGCGCCAAAGGAATTGGCGATCGACGCAGGCGTAGCGGCCACCGGGGCGTTCGGCTCCGTCGCAGCGGTGGCGGCAAAGCTGTAGCCGCACAGGTTGTCCTGCACGCCGAAGCGGCCGTAGGAATTGGCGTAGGTCAGCGTGACGGCGGGCGTGGCGAACGCATAGTGCGCCGCATGCAGCACATCGCTTTCAGGCTGCCAGCCGGCCGCGCGCAGTTGCGCAAGCGCATCGGCCGCCTGCGCCGCCGTGTCGGCGCCGGTTACCAGCCCGGCGGTCTGCAGCGCCGCGCAGCGGTTGCCCGCGATGGCCAGTACCGCCGCTGAGCTGGTTGAGGTCGCCACGGTGTTGAACGCATTCGTCGAAGGCGACACCAGCGCCGCGCACGGCTGCAGCAGGTTGGCCAGCGTCGTGTAGTCGTACAGCGACCGGCCGGTGCCGGCCAGCGTGCTGGCGCCGCGCGTCACCGACAGCCGGGCGTCGGGCGTGACCTGCATCTGCGGCTCGGCCACCGCCACGCCGCTGATCAGGCCCTGGGTGTCCTGCTCGGCCGCCGCCAGCGCTGCGCCGCCGCCATTCGAGACACTCGACGCGATCACGATGGTGTTGGCCGGCGTCAGCTTTTTCAGCCGCCGCGTGCCGTCTCGCGCCAGGTCGCCGTAGCGCTCGTTCAGCACAAAATAGGCGAACTCGACCGACTGCAAGGTCCACTTGCCCCAGTCCTTCTCGGTGTTCTGCTGTGAATGTGCGTGCTTGACGGCAAAGCGGTTCGGCGTGGCCGTGTTGAAGGCAGCGCGTTCGATGGCAGTGAGCAGCGCCGTGAAGATCGACGCCTTGCCGGCGACGACGGCTTCGGCGCGCGTGCCGTTTTGCAGGTTCACCGTGTTGGCCTGCAGATCGTGCAGGCCGTTGCCGGTGCCCTTGTCGGTGTAGGCAACCGCGCAGTTGTTTTTCAGGCCCCATTCGCCCGACGAGCCTATGGCGCCATAAATGCCGCGCGAGCCGCTCGAAGTGCCGGTGACGATGCACGGATTGGCAGAGTCGAAGCCGGCCGGCACCTGGACCATCATCGTGACGTTCTGCGTGCCACTGCCGTCGTCTGAATAGGCGATGAACTCGGTCCCGGCGATCCGGCCTTCACCGGTTGTGACGACGCCTTTGGCATCGACGTTCGGTCCGTACAGCGAGCCGTAGCCGCCGCCGGCCGTGATGTCCAGAATCGCGCGGTAGTTGTTGAAGATCGCGATCTTGCGCAGTTCGGCCGCTGTCGGGTTCAGCGGGTCGGCGGCGACGGGGGCGGCGGCGCCCAGGCCGGTCCTGCCGAGACCGGCGGTCAGCAAATCGTCGGCGATGCCGTCGTAGCTGGTCGTCAGCACGCCGCCCAGATAAGCCGGCTTGAGGTTGATCGCCTCGGCCGGCAAATTGACCGCAGGCGGCGGGTCGTCGTTGCTGCTGCCGCAGGCGGCCAGCGTCAGCCATGCCAGGGTCAGCAGGCCGGTCTTGAGAATCACAGTGGTGTTTGGCATCGAGCGTTTCTTTCGGTTTTTTCGGGTCGCGCCTGCGCCCGCTGTTATTTGGCAAAGCCGTCTGCATGGTGCGCGCGAAGCGCCGCCGCCTCAATCCCGCACAACTACCTACGAGCTTGACCTACAGCACTTTCGCAGCAGCCGAGCGTCGACGTCGAGTGTTGCCAGGTGGGCGTGCGGCGAGGGGCCACACTGGCCGATCGGGCGCCTTGGTCTGTGCGCGAACGCAGTAACGATGCGTGACACCGTGCTACAGCCTCCCAGACGCTACGATTTTAATAGCTGATTACGCTCGTATTAATTGGGCTGCAGCCAAGTTTTGCTTAAAAAACAGGACTGCAGGGCGTCCCGCAGCCGCAGCCGGTGCCGGCTGCGCTTAATGCCGGTAGCTGTCGTCGATGCGGTCGAGCCGGCGCAGCAGCGCGGGCCAGACAAAGCCGCCGCCCATGCCGCCGCCGCGCACATAGCGGGCGGCTTCGTCGTCCCCGGCGTAGAGGGCGGCGTCGAAATGCGTCAGCTCGCCGCCGGCCTGTGCGCTGGTCTGGATCTGGCAGGCGCTCTCGAAGCGGTACATGTGCATGAAGGCGTCAGCGACGGTTTTGCCGACCGTCAGCAGCCCGTGGTTGCGCAGCACCAGGTGGCTGGCGCTGCCCAGGCTTTCTTGCAGTCGCGGTTTCTCATCAGCCCGGAAGGCCACGCCTTCGTAGTCGTGGTAGCCAAGTGAGGCCAGCACGAAGGCCGATTGCTGCGAGATCGGCAGCACGCCGCAGCGCTGGGCGCTGACCGCGACGCCGGCCCGGGTGTGGGTGTGCAACACGCAACCGATGTCGCCGCGCGCCGCATGCACCGCACTGTGGATTACGAAGCCAGCCCGGTTGACCGGGAAATCGGTGGCCGGTGGCGCGTCGATGATGCGGTTGCAGTGCGCATCGATCTTGACCAGCGACGACGCGGTGATCTCGTCGAACATCAGGCCATACGGATTGATCAGAAAGTGGTGCTCGGGACCGGCAACGCGCGCCGTGATGTGGGTAAAGACCAGATCGCTCCAGCCGTAGAGCGCGACCAGCCGGTAGCAGGCGGCGAGGTCCACCCGGAGCTGCCATTCTGCGGCGCTGACCACTTCTTTCAGCGAGGCGATGTTCAGATTCATGGGGCGGCTTCCGGTGGGGTGTTGCGGCGGGCAGTCAATCAAGCTTGGCGCCCGACTCCTTGACGACCTTGGCCCATTTCGCTGTTTCACTTTGAATGTGCGCGGCCAGCGCTTCCGGGCTGCCCGGCGCCACGTCAAGGCCGAGTTGCGCCAGCTTGGCCTGCACGTCGGGCAGCGCCAGCACTTTCCCGGTTTCGGCGTTGATACGCGCCTGCACTTCCTTGGGCAAGCCGGCCGGCGCCATCAGCGCAAACCAGGACGACGCTTCGAAGCCCGGCAGGCCGGATTCGGCCAGCGTCGGTATGTCGGGCGCGGCGGCTGAGCGGGTGGCGCTGGTGACCGCAATGGCGCGCACCTCGCCGCCTTTGACCAGCGGCAGCGCCGACGGCATGTTGTCGAAAATCATCGTGATGCGCCCGCCCAGCAGATCGGGCACCGCTTGCGCCCGGCCTTTGTACGGGATGTGCTGCATCTTGACGCCGGCCAGCGTGTTGAACAGTGCGCCCGACAGGTGGATCGAGGTGCCGCTGCCGGACGAGCCGAAAGTCAGCGGCGTTTTGCGGGCCAGTGCAATCAGATCTTGAGTGGTTTTTGCCGGCACGTCCTTGTTGACGACCAGCAAATTGGCGGTCGAAGCGAGAAAGCTGATGGGCGTGAAGTCTTTGACATGGTTGAACGGCATCATCGGGTAGAGTGCCGGATTGATCGCATGCGTGCCGACGGTGGCGATGAGCAGCGTCAGGCCGTCGCCGGGACTTTTGGCCACCAGATCGGCGCCGATGTTGCCGCCGGCACCGGGCTTGTTGTCCACCGTGATGGTCTGGCCCAGCGACTGGCCCCACTTTTCGGCCAGCACGCGGGCCAGCGTGTCGGGCGCGCCCCCCGGTGGAAAGGTTACGACGATGCGGACCGGCCGGGTCGGCCAGGCTGGGCCCGGAACTTGAGCCAGCGTCACGCTCGCGCAGACTGAGAGCGCCGCCGCAAGCAGCACGCGGCGATTCAGGGAACAGGGCATGGACGATCTCCATAACGGGGGGGGAATGCAGCGCGGCGTGC
>JAJAYS010000218.1 GCA_026786065.1 Polaromonas sp. | reverse complement strand
GGCCCAGGCCACGACCGAAGCCGGCTACCGGCTGGCGGCCTGGCGCGGACCGTTTACCGAACTCGGCCTGAGCGACACCAACGGCAAGACCTGGCAGATCGCTGACCTGAAGGGGCGGGCGGTACTGCTCAATTTTTGGGCTACATGGTGCCCGCCGTGCCGCGCTGAAATGCCGTCGCTGCAAATCGTGGCCGACCTGTATGGCGAGGCCAGGCTATTGGTGCTGGCCATCAACTTCAAGGAAACGGCCAGTCGCGCCGCGAAGTTTGCGACGGCCAACGGCCTGGGGTTCCCGGTGCTGCTCGATTCGGCGGGCAAACTGGCGGCGCAGCACGGCGTCACGATGTTCCCGACGACGCTGACACTCGACGCCCAGGGCCGGCCGCAGCACCGCCTTACCGGCGAGGTGGACTGGACCGGCGCCGCCGCCGAGAAAATCATCGCCGGGCTGCTCAAGCCATATTGATTAGGCCGGATAAAGTCTGAAATCGCGGACCCTCACCCCTCCCCTCTCCCAAAGGGAGAGGGAGTAATTCGGGGATCGAAAAATTAAGTCATCACTGGGCCGGATTAATAGGGAGCATCAGGCAAGATGCGCGATTCGCCGGTTGCGGGCTTGCAGCGTGCGCAGGCCGCTAAACCGTTCGCTGCCGGGGCATTCGAGCCGGGTCCGCACTGTTAACGCGGCAACATGCCTTGATAGCGGCTGCGATTGCACAGTCCCAGCAGCGCAGCGCCGCAGCCGCCGCCAGCGTCCTTCCTTCGCTTGCTTTTGCGACGGTGCCAGCCGCCGACCGCTTCAACCCCCAGAGCGGCCCCTGGCGCACGTTCGAGCTGACCACGCGGGTGGACATACCGAAGCCCGAAGGCGCAACCCAGGTCTGGCTGCCGCTGGCCTCGGTCAACGGCGACTATCAACGGGTCCTGGGCAGCAGCCATGCGAGCAACGGCCGTACCCAGTTGCTGGCCGACGGCAACGAAGGCGGCAAGATGCTGTAAGCCGAGTTTCCGGCCAGCGAGAGCCGGCCGTACATCGAGCTGACCGACCGCGTCCAGACGCAGAACCGGGCGGTGGACTGGTCGCAGAAAAACGCCGCACCCGAGAGTGCCGACACGCTGCACTATTTCACCCGCCCTACCGCGTTGATCCCGACCGACGGCATCGTGCGCAAGACCGCGCTGGCCGCCACGCAGGGCGCAAAAACCGACGTCGAAAAGGCCCGAAAAATTTACGACTGGGTGGTGGCGAACACGCATCGTGAGCCCACGGTCCGCGGCTGCGGCATCGGCGACATCAAGACCATGCTGGAAACCGGCGACCTGGGCGGCAAGTGCGCCGACCTGAACGCGCTGTTCGTCGGTCTGTGCCGCTCGGTCGGGATTCCGGCGCGCGACGTGTACGGCATCCGGCTGGTCCCGTCGGTGTTCGGCTACAAGGAGTTGTCGGGCAACCCGGCCAGCCTGAAGGGCGCGCAGCATTGCCGCGCCGAAGCCTACCTGAAGGGCTACGGCTGGGTCGCAATGGACCCGGCCGACGTTGCCAAGGTGATGCGCCAGGAGTTGCCCGAGTGGGTCAAGAGCACCCGCCACCCGGCCGTCGCGCCGGTCAATCAGGCGCTGTTCGGCGGCTGGGAAGGCAACTGGATGGCCTTCAACACCGCGCACGATCTGGCGCTGCCGAAATCGACCGGCGAAAAACTGGGATTTTTCATGCACCCGGTCGGCGAAAACTCCGATGGGCGCTTCGACTCGCTGGCGCCGGACAGTTTTAAGTACCAGATAACGGCGAAAGAGATCACAGGTTGACCCGTCCAGCTCGGGGCTGATGCCGTGGCAGCGGGGCAGGCTGGCGGCTTTGGGGCTGGGGCTGGGTGCGGGGGCGGCCCTTACCGCAGCCCTCTCCCAGCGGGATATCTCGCAACTGCCGACGCGGGTGCCGCGTGTGCAAGCGCCCGGCGATCAAGGCCGTTCAAGGAGTCGGTGTCCCGCCGCTGACCGCTTGGGTCACAGCCCGGACAAGCTGAAGCGGCTCTCGAAGCGTCGCGCCTGGCCGGTCACCGGGTCCACGAACGCAATCGACCTGGCCAGCAATTGCAGCGGTAGCGCGTAGTCGTCGTCCGGCGTGGGACTGACAGGCGGGTACATGCGGTCGTTTTCAATCGGCATACCGAGCGCATGCATGTGCACGCGCAGCTGGTGTTTTTTGCCGGTGACCGGGCTCAAGCGGTAACGCGCCCGGTCGCCTTCGCCTTCGATCACCTCGATGCGGGTTTCGCTGTTCGGCTCACCGGCCACTTCGCGCTGCCGGAAAAAAGGCTGGTCCTGCACGATGCGGCTTTTGCGGATTAGCGGAAATTCCAGCCCGGCCCGCCACGGCGCGATGGCTTCGTAGTTTTTTTCAACTTCATGCCGGCGAAAAAGCGCCTGGTAAGCGTCGCGCTCGACCGGCTGCACGGCGAACAGCACGACGCCAGCGGTTTCGCGGTCGATGCGGTGAATCGGCACCAGAGTGTCGATCTGCAGCCGGTTCTTCAGACGCACCAGCAGGGTGTGCTGCAAGTAGTTGCCCGAGGGCGTGACCGGCAAAAAATGCGGCTTGTCGCAGGCCACCAGATGCGCGTCCTGAAACAGCACGGTTTCGTCGAAAGGCACATCCGGTTCTTCGGGTACGTCGCGGTAGTAGTACAGGCGCATGTGACCACGGTAGGCGCGCTCCGGCGTGACTGGCTCGCCAAATTCGTCGGTGACCAGTCCCCCCGCCATGCGCGCCAGCCAGGTTTTTCGGGTCACGGCTGGAAAGCGTTCGACCAGAAAATCGGTGAAGCTGGGCCAGGGGCCGGCTGGCAGGCCGACACAGCTCGGGCCAACGCCGTGGCGGGTGGGCAGGCTGCCGGCTTTGGGGGAGGGTGCGGGGGCCACCTTCACCCCAGCCCACTCCCCGACGGGCTCCCAGCGGGAGAGGGCGCAACAGCCGACGCGGACGTCGCGGTTGGCGGTGGCCGGCGCTCGAACACCAGATCCCACACGCCGTGGCCCAGCTTCAGGCCGCGGTTTTCAAATTTGGTGAGCGGTCGGTAAGCTGGCTTGTCGGCATAGCCGCCGCGCTGCGCAGTGGCCGTGTTACTCAGCAGCGGCTCGGCCGCCAGCACCACCAGCATCTGCTCGGCATAGGGCTGCCAGTCGGTCGCGCAGTGCAGGGTGCCACCAGGTTTTAGCCGTGTGGCCAGCCGTGCGATCAACGGCGGCTGAATCAGCCGACGCTTGTTGTGCTTTTTCTTGTGCCACGGGTCCGGGAAAAAAATGTGGATGCCGGCGAGCTGGTCCGGTAGCAGCATCTGGTCAATGACTTCGACGGCATCCTGCTGCAGGATGCGGATGTTGCGCAAGTCCTGCTCGGCGATGCGCTTGAGCAGTGCGCCGACGCCGGGGGTGTGGACTTCGCAGCAGAGAAAATTGGTCTCCGGCATCAGCGCGGCGATGTGCGCGGTGGCCTCGCCCATGCCGAAGCCGATCTCAAACACGGTGGGCGCGTCGCGACCGAAAGTTACAGTCAGGTCGAGCGCGGCGCAGCGGTAATCCAGCAGCACTTTTGGGCCGACTTCTTCGAAGGCTTTGGCCTGGGCCACGGTGGTGCGGCCGGTGCGGCGCACGAAGCTGCGAATCGCGCGGGCCCGGTCGGCTGCCGGCGCTGATGCGTCGGATCCGGCGGACCCGGCGGAATCGGCGGCCGTGACTGCCCCAGGCTGCGCGGGAGTAGTGGGAATAGCAGGAGTAGCGGGAATAGGAGGAGTAAGGGGGGCCAATGGCGTAGGGGCAGTCACACCCCAATTTTAGGTGGCCGCATCAGCCAGGCGGCAGACCCTGGCGTGCGGCCCACAACGGCACGGCCTGCTGCAGCCAGGCCCCGACCCTGGGCGCGCTCATATGCGGCAGGCCCAGCACCGCGCCGGCCTGTTGCAGCAGAGCCACCGGCAGGTCGGTGGCCAGCGCCTTGGCGCCGTTTTGCTTGGACAGCTTCTCGCCGTTGGCTGCGCGCACCAGCGGCGTGTGCAGGTAAATTGGCGTCGACAGCCCCAGCGCCCGCTGCAGCGAAATTTGCCGCGCCGTGTTGTCGGCCAGATCTTCGCCGCGTACCACATGCGTCACCCCCTGCGCCGCGTCATCGACCACCACCGCGAGCTGATAGGCCCAAACGCCGTCGGCCCGGCGCAGCACAAAATCGCCCACCACCTGCTCGATGCACTGCGACTGCGCTCCGAGCCAGCGGTCGTGCCACCGGGTCTGGCCGGCGTGGCCCGCGTCGTCGGCGTCGCTGGCCTGACCCACGCAGGCCGGACCCGCGTAGTCCGGTGGACGCTTGAAGCCGGCAGTCGCTATGCAATCAATAGCTGCTTGCGCCCGTATTGATTGGGTTTCAAGGCTTTTTCTCGTAAATTTTCCGGGCTGGCCGGTAAAAAAGCGCCAGGCCCGCGCCGGCTGGCCGTGCAGGCCGTTGCGGCAGGTGCCGGGGTAGATCAGCTCACCGTGGCGCTGCGGCGGGCGGCCCAAGCTGTGCAGCGCCTGCGCGATCTGTTGCCGGGTGCAGCCGCAGGGGTAGGCCAGTCCGCGCTCCACCAGTTGTTGCAGCGCTGCGCCATACAGCGCGCCGCGCTGCGACTGCCAGACCGGCGTTTCGTCGGGCGTGAGGCCGCAGGCGGCCAGTTGATTGAGCAGCGCGGCGTCGGCGCCGGGAACGCAGCGCGGACTGTCCACGTCCTCTATGCGGACCAGCCAGCGCCCGCCGTGCGCCCGGGCATCCAGCCAACTCGCCAGAGCCGCGACCAGCGAACCGGCATGCAGCGGGCCGGTGGGCGAGGGCGCGAAGCGGCCGGTGTAGAGGTGGCCCCCACGGTCGGTCACTGCGTGTAGCTCCTTGCCCCCCGAGGGGGCCGCTGCGCCTGCGGTCTGGCGGAGCCAGTCCCGCGGCCCCTGCTGGTGGAGCTGGCCCCCACGGTCGCTTGGTTCGCGTAACCCCCTGCCAACCGAGGGTGTTGAACGCTGCGGCTCCGGGGCTTGATTCAAGCCAGTGAGAGAGCCATTTCCAGCCCCGACACGAACCCGTCTTCAACCCGATGACCAAGGCACCAGTCGCCGCAGACGCCGATGCGCGCCTTGGCATCCCAGGCGAACGGCTTGCCCAGCGGCTCGGTGGTTTGCGCATAGCGCCAGCGGTGCACCGCCGCGTGCGGCGGCTCGGCGCGTATGCCGGTGACTTCGGTAAAGGCCTTCAGCAGCTTGCCCTTGACGCGCTCGGCGTCGTCCTCCAGGTGGCGCGTGGACCAGTCCGGGCTGGCCTGCACCGTCCAGCGCTCGATCGAGCCGCGCCCGGGTTTCGACGATTCACGCGCCAGCCAGGCGATGCGGTGGTGCGTGCTGCGCGCCGCGTTCCATTGCGGGCCGAGGTGCGCGAGCCGTGGCTGGGCCGCCTGGGGAAAAGCCAGCATCAGCGTCCAGCAGGGTGCGACTGTTACTGCCGAGACTTCTTTCAGCAGCGGCTTGGCAACCTGCGAGCTCAGCAGCAGCGCTTGGGCCTGGGCTGCGGGTAGCGCCATCACGACCGCATCGAAACCGCCCTGAACGCTTTGCTCTGCGCCCAGGCCTTCGGTTTGCAACTGCCAGCGCTCCGGGTGCAGGGTGTCGGCCTCGATGCGCGTCACCTGGGTTTGCAGCCGCAGGCTGCCGCTGGCGGCCAGCGGCGCGGCCCAGTGGCGCACCAGCGCATCCATGCCGGGGCTGGCCACCCAGTGGGCTTCCTTAGAGGGCAGCGACGAGGCGACGACCCGGCCCAGCTCGTCCAGGATGCGCACGGTGTTGGCGCTCCACGGCCGGATCAGCCCCGGGGCGGTGTCCAGTGCCTGCTGGAAGCGGGCGTCGCGCACGGTGAAGTACTGCGCGCCGTGGTCGAAGCTGCCGAACTCGGTGTCGCGGGTGGACATGCGGCCGCCGGCGCGGGTGGTTTTCTCGAACACCGTCACCGCATGGCCGGCTTGAACCAGCGTGCGGGCACAGGCGGTGCCGGCAATGCCGGCACCGATCACGGCGATGTGCTGACTTGGG
>JAJAYS010000217.1 GCA_026786065.1 Polaromonas sp. | reverse complement strand
TCGCTGGTCGAGATCATCTGGATGTTGATGCCTTCTTCAGCCAGCACGCGGAACATCTTGCTGGCAATGCCGACATGGCTGCGCATGCCAATGCCGACGATGCTGACCTTGCAAATCTTGGGGTCGCCGGTCAGCTCGGTCGCACCCAGCGTCGGCAACACCTTGGCTTTTAGCAGCTCCATCGCCCGGGTGTAGTCGTTGCGATGCACGGTGAAGCTGAAGTCGGTCAGGCCCCCCTTGCTGATGTTCTGGATGATGACATCGACCTCAATGTTGGCGTCGGCCACGGCGCCCAGAATCTGGTAGGCGATGCCAGGCGTGTCGGGCACGCCGAGCACCGAGATTTTGGCTTCGTCGCGGTTGAAGGCGATGCCCGACACGATGGCTTGTTCCATTTTTTCATCTTCCTCAAAACTGATCAGGGTGCCCGAACCGGCTTCCTCGTCGATGTCGATGCTCCAGTCGGTAAAGCTCGACAGCACACGCAGTGGCACCTTGTATTTGCCGGCGAATTCGACCGAGCGTATCTGCAGCACTTTGGAGCCCATCGATGCCATTTCGAGCATCTCTTCAAAGCTGAGGGTTTGCAGCCGGCGCGCCTCGGGCACGACGCGCGGGTCGGTGGTGTACACGCCATCGACGTCGGTGTAGATCAGGCATTCAGCGGCCTTGAGCGCCGCCGCAATCGCTACCGCCGAAGTGTCGGAGCCGCCCCGGCCGAGCGTCGTGATATTGCCGTTCGCATCGACACCCTGAAAGCCGGTGATGACAACGACCCGCCCGGAGTCCAGGTCGGCACGCACCTTTTTGTCGTCGATCGATTCGATACGCGCCTTGGTGAAGGCGTTGTTGGTGACAATGGCGACCTGCCAGCCGGAGTAGCTCACGGCCTGCATGCCTTCAGCCTGCAGGGCGATGGCCAGCAAAGCGCTGGAAGCCTGCTCGCCGGTCGCGGCCAGCGCATCGAGTTCGCGCTGGCTGGCATCGCTGACCTGCGCCGGAGCCAGCTCTTTGGCCAACCCCAGCAGACGATTGGTTTCACCGCTCATGGCGCTGGGTACCACCACCATCTGGTGCCCGGCGCGGGCCCACTTGGCAACGCGTTTGGCCACGTTGCGGATGCGCTCGGGCGACCCCATCGACGTACCGCCGTATTTATGAACGATCAGAGCCATTGAAAAGGATCACATTGGGTTGAGCCGGGCGCAGCGACCAGCTTGCTGAGGCGACGTCGGCAAAGCCTTAAATTATAGCCAGCGACCGCTGCCGATCAGCCCGCTGGCGCAGCCGGACTGGCGGCCAGATAGTTCAGGCTCGCGCCCAGAAGAACCACATGGCCGTCGGCAACCTTAAGGTGAATGCGGTGCCCGCGCGTGCTGCAGTCGGCAATCTGCGCAAGCAATTCCAGCAGCTGCGCCTCGCTCGGCCCCACAGCGAAGTCGCGGCGTAGCCAATGGCGCAGCAGGTTGGCCTGCCGGGACCTGGAAAGCTGCCGCAGTGCCGCAACGTGGGGCGGGCAGCCGGTGCCGAGCAAGTCGTCGCTGGCGACTTCGTTCAGCAGCGCCTGCGCCTGCGCTGCATGCCGCGCGCTGCGGGCAAAGGTTTCGCGGAAGTGGGGGAACGCGGCGGCCAGCGGCGGCAGTAGCTGCGTGCGAATCCGGTTGCGGGTAAAGCGCTCATCAAGATTGGTTGGGTCGTCGATCCAGCCGATCCGGCGTGACGCCAGCCAGGTGCGCAGCATCGGCCCCGGCACCCGCAAAAAAGGGCGGCGATAGCGCCGCCCACCCCGCTCCCATTCAGCCGGCATTGCAGCGAGCCCGGGCAGGCCCGCGCCACGCGACAAAGCCAGCAGCAGCGTTTCGACCTGGTCGTCGGCATGCTGGCCAGTCGCTATGATTTTAATACCTTCCTGCGCCCGATTTTGTTGGGCAAACTGCCTGAAAGCCTCATAGCGGGCAGCCCTGGCCGCTGCTTCAGGACTTTGCCCCGGTGCGGCTTTGGCATCGACGCGTCGAACCTCGATGGGCACCTGCAGCTGCGCGCAGAGCGTGCGGCAGTGACGCTCAAAATCGTCGGCGGCGCTCTGCAGGCCGTGGTGTACATGGATCGCCTCGACTTGCCCTGGCCATTTCGCGGCGCAGGCCACCAGCAGCGCACTGGAGTCGGCGCCGCCGCTCAAGGCCACGCCGAGCGGCAGCAGTGGATTGAAGACCGCCATTGCGGCCGCAACAGCCTGATCGGCAGCCGCCTGGTCGGCAGCCGCCAGACTGGCTTCAGTCGCGACCAGACTTGAGCGCGTCGGCCTTGGTGTCGATGAACCGGCCATAACTTTGCAGCCGGTCGTAGCGGCGATCCAGCAGCTCTTTGACGCGCAAATCGCTGACCTGCCGGAAGGCGTCGTTCAGCGCCCGCTTCAGGAAGGCCGCCATCTGCTTGTGGTCGCGGTGGGCACCGCCAACCGGCTCGTTGACGATCTTGTCGATGACGCCAAGCGCCTTCAAACGATGCGCCGTGATACCCAGGGCTTCGGCCGCTTCCTCGGCTTTTTCAGAGGTTTTCCAGAGAATTGACGCGCAGCCTTCAGGACTGATAACCGAATAAACCGAGTACTGCAGCATCACGACCTGGTCGGCCACCGATATCGCCAGTGCGCCGCCAGAGCCGCCCTCGCCGATGATGGTCGTGATGATCGGCACCTCAAGCTGGGCCATCTCGAAAATATTGCGGCCTATGGCTTCTGACTGGCTGCGCTCTTCTGCGTCGATGCCGGGATAGGCGCCCGGCGTATCGACAAAAGTAAACACCGGCAGGCCGAATTTCTCGGCTGTTTTCATCAGCCGCAGCGCCTTGCGGTAGCCCTCCGGCTTGCTCATGCCGAAGTTGCGCAAGCCGCGCTCTTTTGTGTCACGGCCCTTCTGGTGGCCAAGCACCATGCAGGCCGTGCCGTTGAACCGCGCCAGGCCGCCGACGATGGACAGGTCGTCCGAAAAATGCCGGTCGCCGTGCAGCTCGACAAAGTCGGTGAACAGCTCGTTGATGTAATCGAGCGTGTACGGGCGCTCGGGGTGGCGGGCAATCTTGGTGATCTGCCAAGGGGTCAGCGCGCTGTATATGTCTTTGGTCAGCTGCTGGCTCTTCTTGGCGAGCTGGTCGATCTCATCGGAAATATCGACTGCCGACTCGGTCTGCACATAACGCAGCTCATCGATCTTCCCTTCGAGTTCGGCAATCGGCTGCTCAAAATCGAGAAAGGTTTTTTTCGCCATCTGCGATCCTTAAAGCGTGTCGGTACGCGGTGTGACGGCCACTGTGACGGCCACTGTGACGACGGTCATTCCGCTAGAACCGGAAGCGGGTCCAGAGAGCGCCAAATATACCAAGTCGCTACGCTGCAGTAAGGCGCCCAGGCTGCCGCCACTTCGCGCGCATCACTGCGACTGACCGACTCGCCGGAAAAATAATTCCGGCTGATGCCGTTGATCAGCCCGAGGTCGTCCAGCGGCAGCACGTTGGGCCGCATCAGATAGAAGATCAAAAACATCTCGGCCGTCCAGCGCCCGATGCCGCGAATCGCCACCAGCTCGGCAATGATGGCTTCGTCGTCCATCGCGCGCCAGTCCCGGAAATGCGCGGTTCCGCTGTCGAAATGAATCGACAAATCAACCAGGTATTCGACTTTGCGGGCACTCAGGCCGGCCCCACGCATGTCATCCACCTTCAGCCGCAGCACGTCGGCAGGTGTCATGGTTTTAGGCAGGGCCTCGAACTTGCGCCATACGCTTTGCGCCGCCTTCACCGAAATCTGCTGGCCAACGATGCTGCGCGCCAGCGTGCCGAAAGCGTCGCCGCGCGATTGCAGCGACGTGGCACCGAGTCGCGGAATCAAGCGTTTCATGACCCGGTCTTTTTTGACGAGGTGTTTGCAGGCGTCCGCCCAGTAGGGCGGCGGTGGCGCCGGAGATTCAAAGACCTCTGAAATTTCGGCCGTGGCCGGGCCTGCCTTGATTATTTTTTTCATCGCTCGCTGCGCCAACTGGGGTCACTTTGCAACCGGACTATCCGGCTACGCAAGATTTTTCTGAATTCATTCACCCTCACCGCCTGGCCTCCCAAGTCGTGCCGGCCGGCGAGTCCTTCAGCACAATGCCCAACGCCACCAATTCTTGCCGGATTCGGTCTGCTTCGGCGAAATGTTTTTCCGCCTTGGCGGCCGCGCGGTCGGCGATCAAGCGATTGATGAACTCTTCAGACGGCTGAGCGGATGCGACCACGGCACCGACCGAGGCACTGGCTTCAACACCCTCCGGGTAGGCGGTGCCTTCTCGTCGTCCTTGAAGCCATGCGCGCGGGGCGCGCTGCAACAGGCCAAGGCAGCCGCCCAACTTCAAGAGCAGCCCGGCCAGAGCGGCCGATCGGGTCCGATTAATTTCGCCAGCCAGATCAAACAGCACCGCCGCAGCTTCCGGCGTGCCGAAATCCTCGTCCATCGCGGCTTTGAAGCGGGCAGGAAATGGCTCGGTCCAGTTGACATTCACGTCTTCGGGCTCAATCAGATCGAGCACGGTGTAAAGCCGCTTCAACGCAGTGCGCGCATCGTCCAGATGCGCGTCGCTGTAGTTGAGGGCGCTGCGGTAATGGGTTCGCAGCAGAAAAAAGCGCACGGTTTCAGGGTCGTACTTCGCCAGCACTTCCTTAATCTTAAAAAAATTGCCGACGCTTTTGGACTTTTTTTCGTTGTCCACCCGCACGAAGCCGTTGTGCATCCAGAAGCGGGCCAGCGGC
>JAJAYS010000216.1 GCA_026786065.1 Polaromonas sp. | reverse complement strand
TGCCGGCGCCGGTTTCGCCGCAAAGCAAAACGGGCGTTTGCCGCGCAATCACGCGGCATGCAGTGTGCAGCTGGTCCACCAGCCGCGCGTCCTTGAACGTGTTCTGCTTCGCATGCGCAAGCAAGGCTGGATCGGGCGCCCGGGCCAGCGTGGCTGCAGTGTTACTTTGCGGCGCTACCGCGCGAAGCGCATGGGGCACCAGCGATGCAGCAGAGCAAGGCGCGGCAGGTTCTGCCGGCCGCTGAGCCACCGCAAAAAACCGCAGCGTTGCATTGGCGTGATAGGTCACGACCGGATGGAAGCTGGACAAGGTGCTGCGCTCCAGAATGTCGTCCAGCGAGCTTGCAAACAAATCCTCGACGCGTCGGGACCGGATTTCATTCATGGAGGTCAAGCCCAGCTGGAACAGCGCGCTGCGGTTGGCCGCCAGAACCCGACCGTCGCCGTCGACCGCCAGCTTGCCCTCATGCAGCGTAAAAACAAACTCCGGGCGGCTGTGAAAATGCAGCGGATGCGCGTTGCTGAAGCAGCGATCGATCAGGCGGTTCTCGATCATGCGCGCCGTCATGCCGAGCATCACCAGCAGGTGCTGTTGCATCACGGTGGAACGGCTGCTGACGTCAAGCACCGCAGCGATCTCGCCGGAAGGGTCGTAAACCGGCACTGCCGAGCAGGTCAGCTGGGCCAGCCTGGAAAAGAAATGATCCTCACGGTGGACCCACACCGGGCTTCCCGCAGCCAGGCAGGTGCCCATGCCGTTGGTGCCCGCCATTTCCTCGCTCCAGATTCCCCCTGGCCGCAAGCCCAGAGGCCGGGCATCTGCAGCGAAATTTGGTGAGGACACGAGGTGCACGATCGCCCCTTCGGTGTCGGTGAGTACGACAGCCGATTCGAGGTCGCCAAGCTGCTGATAGAGGATGGTCATCTCGTGCTTGGCGCACTCAATAAGGTCCGCCAGCCGGTTGCGCCGGTCTTTCAGGTCGATGCGGCCGACGCACTCCGGCACGCGCGGCTTCGCCGGATTCAGGCGGTAGGAATCGATACAGCGGCGCCAAGACTCCGTCACCACGCTGCCTTCATGCTCGCGCAATCCACCATGCACCTGCTTCATTATTCGATGCGCGTGCTGGCTGGTGTCTGGAATCATCGGTATCGGCCTTTTTCTCTATGCATCACTTCGGTTAATGCTGTAGGTTCATTCAGGTAGCGCCAGGATGCCACCGGGATTTCCCGCACAACACTCTCCAGTCGCTCTCCCTGCGTGATGGTCGAGCAACACTTCAGTGGAGAAACCAACCAGCGTAAGACATGCCTTACGCAATGACAGGAAAATTTGACCTCCTTTTCGGCGCTGCCCCATCCAATCCATAAGACCGCTGGTGCCCGCCGCAAACACCCTGCTTCAATTACGACACAAAGTGTTAACCGCATGGGGTGCGCCGAATGGATCGACGCAGCTTCGGGCGTCACCGAAAGACAGCCGCTCTCTGCATGATTCAGACAACGACTATCTTGACTTGCACCGAACTTCTCCCCGGCATGCGGGCAAAGCAGGCCGGAGTGCCAAAGCCGTGCTTTCCGCTTCGCATACCGCATGGCTCTGTCTGTGAAGCGCCAGCTGCTTAGCCGCCTCACAACGCAGGCCTGTAAGAACTCCGGACACTGTGTCCCGTTCTACGGCCTGTAGGCGCTACAACACACCACACCCCCATCAGAGCATTGCCAACGCGACGTCTGGCGGCACCCTTTCTTCTGTGCTTTCCCTATCCGGGTATTCCCAGGCGCCCAGCTTCTCGAGCGACCCGCGCACTCGCGCTTCATTGGCAAACCAGCTGCGCCAGCGTGTCAGCACCATCCATAGCGCAACACGTCGACTTCGGCTCTTGTCTAAAGCGGGTTCAAAAGTTGCTACCCAGACGCACTGGGCTCTGAGATCGAGAGCGGTACGACGTACAGGCAAACGTTCGCAAGCAGCCCGGAAACCCGTTACCAGTTCGAAGCAACAACCACATGGAGACTTCTATGCGAATTTCGTTATGGCAATCCCTTAAACCTTTCGGATTGCATCTGTTGGTAGGCCTTCTTGCCGCGCCGGGCATGGCCCTAGCCAATGCGGACGTTGAAAAAAACATCGCTGACTCCAAGAACTGGGCGATGCAGGCCGGCGACATGTACAACCAGCGCTACAGCAAGCTCAATCAGATCAACAAGGGCAATGTGGGCAAGATGCAGGTTGCCTGGACCTTCTCCACCGGGGTGCTGCGCGGTCATGAGGGCTCGCCGCTGGTCGTTGACGGCAAGATGTACCTGCACTCGCCCTTCCCGAACAAGGTCTTCGCGGTGGATCTCGATACCCAAAAAATCTTGTGGAAGTACGAGCCGAAGCAGGATCCTGCGGTCATCCCTCAAATGTGCTGCGACACGGTCAATCGAGGAGTGGCCTATGCGGAAGGCAAAGTCATCCTGCAGCAGGCCGACAGCATGCTGGTCGCGCTGGATTCAAAAACCGGGAAGGTCTTGTGGAGCGTCAAGAACGGAGATCCTAAAACTGGCGCTGTCAACACCAATGCGCCCCACATCTTCAAGGACAAGGTCATTACCGGCATCAGCGGCGGCGAGTGGGGCGTCCGGGGATTCTTGGCCGCCTACAACCTGTCTGACGGCAAGCTGGCGTGGAAGGGTTACAGCGTCGGCCCCGACGCTGAAATGCTGATGGATCCTGACACCACAATGACCTGGACCGATGGTGCGATGAAGCCGGTCGGCAAGGACTCGTCCCTCAAAACCTGGAAGGGAGATCAATGGAAGATCGGTGGAGGAACCACCTGGGGCTGGTTCAGCTACGACAAGGCCTTGAACCTGGTGTACTACGGCACCGGTAACCCCTCGACCTGGAACCCGGCTCAACGCCCGGGCGACAACAAATGGTCGATGACGATCTTCGCGCGGGACGTCGATACCGGCAAAGCAAAATGGGTTTATCAGATGACCCCGTTTGATGAATGGGACTTCGACGGCGTCAACGAGATGATCCTGGCCGACATCAACGTCAAGGGAAAGCCGACCAAAGCCTTGGTGCATTTCGACCGCAATGGATTCGGCTACACGCTGGACCGCGTCACAGGCGCACTGCTTGTGGCCGAGAAATTCGACCCGAAAGTTAACTGGGCCACCCATGTCGATATGAAGACCGGCCGGCCGCAGGTCGTCAAGGAGTTCTCTACCGCTCAGGGCGGACCGGACGTCAACACCAAAGGAATTTGCCCTGCCGCGCTTGGCACCAAAGACCAGCAACCTGCTTCCTACGACCCGAACACCAAGCTGTTCTACGTGCCGACCAACCATGTCTGCATGGACTATGAGCCGTTCAAGGTCGATTACGTCGCCGGACAACCTTATGTCGGGGCCACCTTGTCCATGTACCCCGCAAAAGGAAGCCACGGTGGCATGGGTAATTTCATAACCTGGGACGCCGGCACCGGCAAGATCGTGCAAAGCAAAGCCGAGAAATTTTCGGTCTGGAGCGGGTCTCTGAATACCGCCGGTGGTTTGTCATGCTACGGAACCCTGGAAGGCTATTTGAAATGCGTCGATGCGAAGGACATCAACAAGGAGCTGTTCAAGTTCAAAACGCCTTCAGGGATCATCGGAAACGTGTTCTCTTACCAGCACAAGGGCAAGCAGTACATCGGGGTCTACTCCGGCATTGGTGGCTGGGCCGGGATCGGCATGGCAGCCGGTCTTGAGAAAGATGCCGACGGTCTTGGCGCGGTGGGAGGCTACAAGGAATTGAGCCAATACACCGAGCTGGGTGGGTCACTGACAGTTTTCGCACTGCCTAACTGACTCGGTCCCGGCGCAGGCTGACTTACAACGCCCGGCCATGTTGGCTGGGCGTTTTACACCAGCGCCCTGTCGGCGCGACCGCCACGCCCCATCCGAAAAAAGGCGTCGGGGTTGTGTAAAGAGCCCCGACCTTCCAGCAGAGATACAGGAGTTTCAAATGGATGTGCGCGCAGCCGTCGCTTACAGGCGGTGAGAGAGGGCGAACCGGCGTGCCCGAGATCGCTGATTGGTACATGGAAAGAAAGATCAATGCGGGTGACCTGATCACGCAGGTCGTGCCCCTAGAAAAAAATTAACGACGCATTTACGCTGATGCAGGAAGGCAAGTCGATTCGTTCGGTGGTTGCGTTTTGATGCCGTTTCAGAACCGACTGCACTCGCCATATTGCGGCGCTAGTTTTACTGGGGAAAAGAAAATCAAAAAGAACGGGTCGCGGCCCCAGCCGCACCGCCAGTTCGCATGTCTAACTATGGAGCATTCATCATGAGCAATGTCAAGATTCATCCAGCCGTCGATGGCGGAGCCAAGCCAGCAGCTAGCAACTTTGCCGGAGGCACGCTGAAATGCGACTGCGCGCAAAACAAAGTCGAGGTAGCGGTAAAGGGTCAGTGCGCGCACAACCATGTATGCGGCTGCACCCGCTGCTGGAAGCCGGCTGGCGCGCTGTTTTCTCAGGTCGCGGTAGTGTCACGCGACAACGTTAGCGTCACCGCCAATGAAAACAAACTTTCCATCGTCGATGCCACGTCAACCATTCAACGGCACGCCTGCAAGGAGTGCGGCGTTCACATGTACGGGCGAATCGAAAACAAGGGACACGCGTTCTACGGCCTCGACTTCATCCACACCGAGCGATCTGCCGAGTCGGGCTGGGCTCCGCCAGAGTTCGCTGCATTCGTGTCGTCCGTAATTGAATCGGGCGCCAAACCCGAAGACATGGGGGCTATTCGGGCAAAGCTGACGGAACTCAATCTCCCGCCTTACGATGCACTTTCTCCCGCCTTGATGGACGCCATCTCCACCCATACCGCAAAGGCTGCAGGGGCGGTGGCCCGCTGACACTCCAAGTTCGCTCCGGCCGCACGGAAGCGGCCGGTCTTTCGCTCTTTTTTGGGAGCTGGCGACATACGCAGTGAGATTGCCGCCCCTCCCTTTACCCCAAAGGACTGTCTAAAGATGAAACATCTGCTTCGCGATTCCATGCTGGGTCTCTTGCTGGTGACGGCTGGCTCCGCGTTCGGCCAAGCCAAACCCGAGTTGTACAAGGTGGTCGATGGCTACAAGGTAGATGCCAACACCATGGAAGGGTTTCGCACCTGGCGCGCCGCCTCCTGCGACCGCTGCCACGGCGCAAACCAGGAAGGCATGGTGGGGCCTTCACTGATCAACAGCCTGAAAACTCTGACCAAGGACGAGTTCGTCAAAGTAGTACGAGAAGGACGACTCGAAAAGGGCATGCAAAGTTTTGGAACGAACAAGGGGGTCATGGACAACATGGATCACCTCTATGCGTACCTGAAGGGTCGATCCGACGGCGCCATCACACGAGCGAAAGTTGAGACGATGCCATGACGAGCTGGCGGCTTGCATTGCCGGCTTTGCTTGCGCTGCTCGCGTTGTCCTCGGGCGCCCTTGCGCAAGCCGAGCCCTTAGAGCGCAGAGCATTGCGTGTCTGTCAGGATCCCAACAACCTCCCTTTTTCGAGTACCAACGGCACTGGGCTGGAAAACCGCATTGCCGAAATTTTTGGCAAGTCGCTCGGGCTGCCGGTGACCTACTACGCGTTTCCACAACGGATGGCTTTTATCCGCAACACGCTGCGCTTTAAATTGCCGGATCAGGATTACCCCTGCGATATCGTCCTCGGGATACCGGTCGGTTTTGATCAGGTGTCGGTCACCAAGCCTTATTACCGATCCAGCTATGCGATGGTCTTTCCGACTGGCATCGGGCTCGACAAGGTAACTTCGGGTGACGAATTCCTGCGCCTTGACAAGGCAAAACTCGATACGCTCCGTATTGGCGTGTACGACCGTTCGCCGGCCTCGGCCTGGCTGAACAAACACGGCCTGGTTGAACGCGGGGTGCCTTATCAGATATTGAACGCGGACCCGAGCCAGTATCCAGGCGAAATCATCGAGAAAGACCTGGCCAACGGGAAGATTGATGTCGCCATAGTATGGGGGCCGATCGCTGGCTATTTTGCCAAGCGCAGCAAGTCGGTGCCCTTGAAGGTGGTTTTGCTGAAGTCTGAGCCCGGCGTGCAGTTCGACTACCAAATGGCCATGGGCGTGCGCTATGGAGAGCCCGAGTGGAAGCGGCAGGTTGAGTCGCTGATCGACTCTAAGCAGGCTGAAATCAAGGCGGTTCTGGTTGAGTACGGCGTCCCGCTGTTGGACGCAGCCGACGTGGCTCAACCCCCGAAACGCTGATCGAACGGAACTGCCATGACAGCCTCTTGCATCGCGTGGGTGTGCCCAAAATTTTGCGCGCGCCTTAGCGAGGTGTTGCGCGGTATTCGCAAGATTGGCGTGTTTGGAAAGAGCTTAAGGCGTCTGCGCATCGGACTGACGGTTGTACTTGCACTTGGCATCGTCCCGGCTTGGGGCGCGGAAGAGTTCTCGCAGGCTGAACGCGCTCTTTTTTTGACGGATCATCTCGCATCGGTCCGCACGCCGAGCACGCTGGGCTACACCTTCCGCAAAAGCGGGAGCCTGGAGGAAGGCTTTGAAGACAAGGTTACTGTCGCGTTGGCGAGGTCTGCGGATGCGCGCTGTTGCACCGCGAGCACCGAGTTTCTTTCGGGACTCAGGCGTGTCAAACTGCCAGAAATTGAATCGCCAATGGGTAACCCGGTGATCCTGCATTTTCTGGAACGGGACATCAAGGAAATGCAACGCCTGACCAAAGGCCAGCCGAATTACTTTCGCAAGCGTATCCGCATGGCCGTTTTTCAGGACGCCAAGACATCGGACATCAGAGTGCCTTACGGCAACGCTACGGTTGCTGCCAAGCAGATCGTCATTGCACCATTCACCAGCGACCCACTACGCCAACGCTATGAAAAATTCGCCGACAAGCAGTATGTGTTCACGCTCTCCAGCGCGGTTCCCGGCGGCGTGGTTTGCCTCCAAGCCCCCGGGAACGACCCGGCCCCAGGGGCCGTGCCCGGGGGGCGTGGAGAAATGGTTGTCGCCGATTCTGCGGCCGCGCCGCGCCCCCCTACAGGAACACCCGCACGATGAATGCAATGACCCGTTTACTGTGTTTTGGCGGTCTGCTTACCGCCGCGATGGCGGCAGCGGCCAACAATTTCCCAACCGCAGACCGTGTGCTGTACGTTCAGGAATGCCTGAAAGCCCACCCTGGGCAAAACTTCGAGATGGTCAGCAAATGTTCTTGCGCGCTCGACAAACTGGCGCTCAAAGTCAACTTCGACGATTACGTGACTATGACGACCATCGTCAAAGCAGTGACCATAGGCGGCGAGCGCGGCGGCGAACTGCGTGACAACGAAAGCATCAAGCCTCAAATCAAACGCTATCGGGACTTGCAAACTGAAGTTAAGAAGTCCTGCTTTCTGGACACCCGATAGGTAACCATGACCGCCCTTGCCGCCCGCGCGCTGTCTCCCGTTCTGGCTCTCGCTCTTTTGGTCGGGGCGGGCGCAGTGGAGGCAGCCAGCCTGCAGCCAACGGACGACCCCAACGCCAGCGCAATGTGGCAAAAAGTCCGTTCCAGCCTGTTTCAGGGCAGGGTGATCGCGCCAGCGCCGCCCGGCTTTTTGAGCCTTGAGGCGCCGGCCCGGGCGATCGATGCGGCGCTGGTACCAATTGCAATCCGGGTGCTTGCGCCCCAGACTCCCGAGCGCTTCGTCAGCAAGCTCTACCTGATCATCGACGCCAACCCGTCTCCGATCGCGGCGATTCTCGGGCTGACGCCGGAAAGCGGGCGCGTTGAGGTCGAGACCCGGGTGCGCGTGGACGACTACTCCCACGTGCGCGCCATTGCGGAAATGAACGATGGGCAACTCTACGAAACCACCCGCTTTGTCAAGGCGTCGGGCGGATGTTCGGCGCCAGCGGGCGGCGATGCGCAGGCGGCGCTCGCGTCGTTAGGAAACATGCGGGTGCGGATTGAGGGCGACCTGAAAGGCCGTGAGCCGGTTCGCGCCGAACTGCTGATCCATCACCCGAATCATTCCGGCCTCGCAATGGACCAGTTCACCCGGCAGTTCACTCCGGCCCACTTTGTGCGCAAGATCGACGTCAGCTATGGGGGAAAGCCGGTTTTCTCAGCCGATGTCGATTTCTCGATCAGCGAGAACCCGAACTTCCGCTTTTATTTCCGGCCGCAAGGTCAGGCAGAGCTGCGGGTATTGGCCACCGATACCCGCGATCTGCGTTTCGAACTGGTCGAAAAGCTCGGGGCGGCAACCCCGTGACGGATCCCGCCTCAACTTCCGTAGCGCGGGTTGCGCGCGCGGCGCTCGGCCCAGTCGCGCAGCATGAAGTTCACGCCGCGGGCCCAGGTTTCATCGGTGTTGCCGCGCAGATCGACCGACTTGCTCAACACCTCGACCCCGGTCTGTGAGTCCTGCACCGAGATATTGACATTCAGGATGAGCTCACTGACACGCTGTACCCAGCCCACGGCCACCAGCCGGGTGCCCAGACGTTGCCCGACCGCTTTCAAACAATCGTTGCAGCGATATAAAAACTGGTTTTGCGCCAGCTGGACGTCTATCAGGTCCTGCGCCGATGTTGTCTCGACGATCCGGTACAACGCCCGATCATGAAGCCCTTGTTCAAGTTGTTTTTTGATGGCCGCAAGACGCGGGCGCAGCAACTCGGCCCGTGCCGGGTCTGGGTGGTCATCGACCAGTTCAAAGCCGATCACCGCCAGCGAAGGCGGCCCGGTTTCTGCGGCGGCAACGTCGTTGCACCACACCGAAAGGCAGGCCATCAGTACCAGCGCGGTCAGCGCCCTGAAGTGCAATTGCAGTTTCAATTCCATCGTCTTGCCTCCATTGATTGAAGCGTCCGAGTCTAGCGATGCCCTCCACTTTGCGCTTGTCCTTACCCTGGATCGCCCGCTGTGACTGCAGGTCCGCAGAGCCCGTGGCTTCAAGCGCGGTTTTGGAAGAACGCGCAGTGCGCACTGCGGCGCGGCGCCAGTTTTTGCTGGCCTGCGGCGCGCTGGCTGGTCTGACCCTGCAAGGCTGCGCGACGCCGCACGTTGGCCAGGTCGGCGAGCCGGCAGAGCTTGCGCCGGGGGTGTACATGGTGCCGGGAGCGGGCGGTGCGGCAAACGGGCAGAACCTCGGCCGAATCGGGAACGCCGGTTTCATCGTCGGCGACCAGGGGGTGATTGCCATCGACACCGGCACGTCCTATACGCATGGCCGGGAGCTGCTTGCAAGCATTGGCAGGGTCACCGACCGGCCGGTGCGCGTAGCGCTGGTCACCCACACCCGGCCCGAGTTCCTGTTCGGCGCAGCGGCATTCCGCGACCGCGGCATTCCGGTCCGCATGCACAGCGCCACCGCGCGCCTGATGGTTTCGCGCTGCGAGCTCTGCCTGAAAACACTGCGCCAGACGGTCGGCGAGCAGCCGATGGGCCGAACCGCGATGTACCAGCCAGACCAGACTTTCGACGCCACGCATGTGCTGGATCTGATTGGCCGACCGGTGCGCGTTTGTTACTTTGGCCATTCGAGCGGGCCAGGCGACATTGCGGTTCTGGATCAGCGCAGCGCGGTGCTGTACGCGGGCGGGCTACTCGACACAGCCCGCGTTCCAGACATCCAGGACGCCGACCTCGCCGGCTGGGACCTGGCTCTGCAGCAGTTGCAGGGTATGGCGCTGGCGTGGGTCGTGCCCGGCCACGGGCCAGCCTCCTCCCCCGCGCAGATAGCATCCGTTCGGCACTACCTTGCCCAGTTGGAGGCACGCGCCCGCTCACTGGTCGCCAGCGGTACGTCCTTGCTCGACGTCTCGGAGGCAGGCGAGTTGCCCGAGTTCGAGAGCTGGGACCAATACGACACGATTCACCGGCGCAATGCGGCCATTGCGTTCGTTCGCTTCGAGCGGGAACTGCTCTTGAAATAAGACCCCCATCAGGAGACAAGCCATGACTGTTCCATTGCCACCGCCCTTGCTACTACCGCGCCGCGCCGCGCTGGAACGCCTGGCATTGCTCGCGCTCGCTCCGGGTGTTGCCGCCGCCGCCCCCGGCGGCATCCCGTCCGCCACGCACGACGAATCGTCGCCAGAATGGGAGCGCCTGCGCGGGCGCCTGTTCCCCGGCCGCACGCTGATCCAGGGCCAGGGCACAGTGCAGGTGATCGCGCCGCTGCGGGCGGCATACGGCGCATCGGTACCGATCAAAGTCGTTTCCAGACTGGCGCAGCGCGCCGACCTTCACGTGCGCAAGATCTATCTGGTCGTCGATAAAAATCCGTCGCCCGTGGCGGTCGCGCTCGATCTGACGACCGCCATCGGCCAGGCCGACTTCGAAACGCGCCTTCGGGTGGACGAATACAGCCATGTGCGGGTGATCAGCGAGCTGTCCAACGGTGAGTTGCACACCGACTCGCGCTACGTCAAAACATCCGGTGGCTGCTCGGCCCCGCCGAACCGGGAGGCACTTCACCTGATAGGCAAAACGATGCTGAAGGTGACCGGCCCTGTGCGGCCGGGCGAACTCACTGCAGCCGAAATAACGGTGGTGCATCCAAACGACACCGGATTCGAGTTGAACCAGCTGACGGTGATGTACATCCCGCCGCATTTCGTCCGCACGATCAAAGTCAGCTTCGCCAATCAGCCTGTCTTTGAGGCCGATCTAGATTTTTCGGTCAGCGAGAACCCGACGCTGCGATTTAATTTCGTGTCGCAAGGACCGGGCGAATTGCGCGCCGAGGTCACCGACACCAAAGATGCGCACTTCGTCGGCACGCTGGCGATTTCATGAACATGCTTCGTTGGCTCTTGGCGGCCGCCTGCGCCGGCCTGCTCACCATCTCGGCCGCCTTCGCCGGCATTCCTGCCGACTATGCGCCCATCGTCGTGATGCCGGCAGGCACGCCGCAGCGTTATGAGTTCGACCTGTCCGATGCCCTGGCGCGGGCTAAGCGTCAGCAGAAGCGGCTGTATGTTTATTTGGGCGCAGACAACTGTCCGTTTTGCCGCCGATACGAAGCCTTTTTGCAGAAAAACGCGGCTGAACTGGCGCCGCACTTTGCCAAGGACTATCTGGTCGTCGACCTGCGCAGCACCCTGGCGGCGCAGGCCAGCCGGCTTTTCATCCGCATCGGCGACACCGCTCTGCCTTACGCCGACTTTCAACGCTCGATTGGCGACGAACGCGCCCGTGCGCTGGTGTATCCGAGCGTCTGGCTGCTCGATACCGCCGCCAGGCCGCTGATGCAAATGCCCGCCGGCGCCGGGACTTTCGAGACCGTGCCCGAACAGCTGGAAATTCTCAGGCTGGTGAACTGAAACCCCGGCCTGATGCCAACCCAGGCGCCCAGGCCAATTCGCCCATCTGGCCGAAAATTATGCGATATATGCTCTAAGCCTAATAAATACGGGCGCAAGCAGCTCCTTATTTCATAGCGAACAGGAACGAAAACCGCAGAAGATGTCGTCCCGATCCGGCAGGTAAAAGTTCCGATACTTCGGATTTTTCATCCGCGCCGACGTGGCGAACGAGGCACCGCGCAGCACCTTGTGGCTGCCGAACCAGGGCTCGGAATAATCCCGATACGGGTCGGCCCTGAAACCAGGATAGGACCTGAAGGTGCTGCCCGTCCATTCCCACAGCTCGCCCCAGCGAAAACCCCGGTTTGCCGCCGTGTGGGCCGCGACCTCCCACTCGACTTCCGACGGCAGCCGCCGCCCCGCCCAGCGGCACCAGGCGTCGGCCTCCCACCAGCTCATGTGCATTGCGCTCTGGTTGCCGGCCATGCGCATTGGCAGGCCAAAACGGGTTTGCACCACCGCCCCGCTGGAGACGCCAATTTCTTCGACATAGCGCGGGCCTCGCCGGCCATCGCCTGCCGCCAGCGCCTGCAGCCACTGCCAGCCCTGCGGATGCCACAGCGGCTCCCGGTCATAACCGCCATCGGCGACGAACTCGACATACTGCGACCAGCTGACCGGCTGCGCGTCGATCTCGAACTCGGGCACGCTGACCGTATGCGCGCCCCGCTCGTTATCAAAAATAAAACCCGAATCGCTGGCGCTGCCGAGCAGCCACCGGGTGGCTGGGAGCATCAGCGGCGCGCGGGCGGCAAGCGGCTCTGCCGAGAACGCCAGACGCAGCGCGGGGCTCAGCGTCAGCCCCAGCGTTTGCGCGGTGTAGGCCAGCGCTTCACCGTGCATGTCTTCATGAAACAGGCACAGCCGGTAGAAATACAGCGTGTCGTCGCTGGCGTTGTCGGGCGTTTTTTCCAGCAGCTCCAGCGTGGTTTCGAGTGTTTCAAGCAGATATTTTTTGCAGTCATTGGCACTTGGTACATCCAGCGTGAAGCGGCTGGCATGCGGCACCCGTGCGGAATCCCACCAGCGATCGGCCTGCGGCTCGATCGAAGCCAGACGGGCGTGGTCAGGATCGCAGCCAGTGCCTTGCGCGCGCTGCAGATTGCGGGCGATCCACCACTCCTGGAACCAGCCAACATGACCGAGCTCCCACAACGGCGGGTTGAGGCAGGCGGCGGGCGCGACGGCCATGCCCTGAGCCTGCAGCGCCTGCTGGAACCAGCCAAAAAGCCCGAGCGTATGATTGCGCGCGTCCATCAGCGCCAGCGACAGATGGTCCCGCCCCGCACGGCGCATCAACGGTGAATCCAGCTGGCTTGCGTTGGAAATGGCAGGCATTTTGAATGGCGAACGAGGCCGCGAATTGAATCCACCGGGTAAAAAATCTGGCGCCGGAACCATCATCCTGGTGAGTCCGGGGACGGCCGAGGCTAACAACGGAAACTGGCACACCGCGCAGCCCTGGAGCCGATTCCTCTCAGGCCATTGTGACAC
>JAJAYS010000215.1 GCA_026786065.1 Polaromonas sp. | reverse complement strand
CGTTTGAAGGCCAGCGAGGAACAGGCCAAAGTCCGAGGCAAGCCCGAGAAGTTTGCCGACCACTACACGCAAGCGACGCTGTTCTTTGAGAGCCAGACGGCGACCGAACAGGCGCACATTGCTGCGGCTTTCCGCTTTGAGCTGAGCAAGGTGACGGTGCCTGCAATTCGCCAGCGCATGCTTGCGTCGCTGCGCAATGCGTCGCAAGCGCTGGCCCGTGAAGTCGCGACCGGCCTGGGCATTGCCACGCTGCCCGAGCCGATGCCGCGTGCGCTGGCCCGCCCCGACAAACCCGAGGTCACGAAGTCGCCCGCGCTGTCGCTAACGGCGCGGCCTGGCGACGGCTCGATCAAGGGCCGCAAGGTGGCGCTGCTGGTTGCGCCGGGGGTGGACGCCGGCCTGCTCGACCTGCATGCCGCGCTGTTTGCGGCTGGCGCGGTACCGTGCTTCGTCGGGCCGCACATCGGCCCGGTGCCGCCTGCAGGCGGCGGCGAGATCGATGCCGATATGTCGCTCGAAAACTCGCCCGGCTTTTTGTTTGACGCGCTGGTGCTGCCCGACGGCGAGGCCGCGGTGGCAGCCTTGCTGAAAGACCCGCACACGATGGACTTCATCAACGACCAGTACCGCCATTGCAAGAGCATCCTGGTGCTCGGGGAGTCCAGCCGGTTGATCGACAAAGCCGGCTTGTCGGCCACGCTGGCGTCTGGTGAAGCCGATCCGGGTTTGATCATGGGCTCTTCGGGCGCGGCCGATGCCGATGCGTTCATCGCAGCCATCGCGCAGCACCGGCATTTTGTGCGCGAGGCCGCCGCTGTCTGAGCCAGCGGGGCTGCCAGTCGCTATTATTTAAATAGCTGTTGACGCCCGTATGTTCTGGGCTGAGGCTGCAAAACGCTTAAATTTCTGGCTGCATCGTGCTCGCCGTGCGTGGCGACGCTGCGCCTGCCGCGCACGCGGCCCTCCCGCAAATGGCCTTAACCAAGTGGCCCGCATGCGAGCGACCCTGACGCAATCGGCGAGCCGGGCGCTTGAGCGACGCCGTCCTCGCAGGTCTCGCGGCCTGCTCACCCAGCGATGCGGAAATGGACTACGGCCCCGAGCCGGATGGGCTCGCAGTGCGCCGGTCGGTGTGCCCACAGCCTTTGGGTCATCGTGCCGACAGCATTGCACACTGCGCGCATCAAACTTGACCCCGAAACCGCAACACCACCAAGGAGTACAACTTGATCGCCGTCATCGTTCCTGCGCACAACGAAGCTGCCCTGATCGGTCCGTGTCTCGAATCGATTGCTGCCGCCTCACTCTGCCCGGTTTTGGCGGGGGAATCGGTGAGGACCATCGTCGTCTGCGACGACTGTTCCGATGAAACGCTGCAGGTTGCGCGCAGCATGAATGCCGAAACGATGGAGGTGCGTGTCCGAAACGTCGGCCAGGCGCGCGCCGCCGGTGCCGAACTGGCGCTGCGCCTTGGCGCCCGCTGGCTGGCTTTTACCGACGCCGACACGCGGGTGTCGCCGCAGTGGCTGTCGGAGCAATTGGCGCTGGACGCCGATGCGGTGTGCGGCACCATCGGCGTGACGCAGTGGGCCAGCTATGGCGCCCGCATGCAACAGCACTTCAGCCTGACCTACACCGACCGGGACGGCCATGCGCATGTGCATGGGGCCAACCTCGGCGTCAGCGCCAGGGCGTATGTGCAGGCCGGCGGCTTCAAGGCGTTGACCACTGGCGAAGACGTCGCGCTGGTCGAAGCGCTCAGGGCCAGCGGTGCGCGCGTCGCCTGGTCGGCCCGGCCGCGGGTCACCACCAGCGCCCGCGAAGACTTCCGGGCTCCGGGCGGCTTTGGCGCCACGCTGAACCGCATCGAGCAACAGAAATCGTGGGTGTCCAGCCCGCGGCTGGCGGCATGAATGCATCCCGCGACGGCAGCTACGGGCAGGACCTGGTACTGCGGCTTTTTCTTGCCGATCTGGATGATGCGGAGGCGCCCGCCCGCCAGCTCGAACGACTGCTGGCCGAGGGCTGGGACCGCCTGCCGCTGCCCGGTTCTGGCCGCACGCTGCAGCGCTGGCAGGCGCTGGCTGCGGTAGCGGCGCACGATTTGTCGCTGGCCAAGCTGTATGAGGGGCATACCGACGCTCTGGCCATTCTGAGTGAGCTGCAGGCGACCGGTGTGGCCGCCACCGAAGGGGCGTTGAGTCCGGCGGGTGCAGCAGAGTCGGCCCTGTCGGACGCCAGCCGACCGCAACACCCCGTCTGGGGCGTGTGGGCTGCCGAAGCACCCGACTGCCGGGTCGCGATTCGGGCCGAACCGGGCGCGCCCTCCGGCACGGTGCGCTTGCACGGCCGCAAAGCCTGGTGCTCGGGCGCCCTGAGCGGCACGCATGGCCTTCTGACGGCCTGGTGGAACGACGACCGGGCTGCGCCGCAACTGGTCGCGGTGGGTCTCGCACAGCCAGGGGTCAGGGCGTCAGACGGCGGCTGGCAGGCAGTCGGCATGGCCGGCAGTGCCAGTGTCCAGGTCGCGTTCGACGGCGCGCTCGGGCACTGCGTCGGTGAAGTTGGCGCGTATCTGTCGCGACCGGGTTTCTGGCAGGGCGGGGCTGGGGGCGCCGCCTGTTGGTACGGCGGCGCGGTGGGCCTGGCGGGGGCTTTGCATCGAACCTTGGCCGACAGCGCGCCGGCCCGCCGCGACCGCTTCCAGCTGGCCGCCGCCGGACGTGTCGATGTCACGCTGCGCGCCACCGCTGCATTGCTGCGCGAAACCGCCATCTGGATAGACAGTCACCCGCAGGAGGAGGCCCGCCCGGCTGCGCTGCGGGCCCGGCTCGCGGCGGTAGCGTGTGCCGAAAGCGTGCTGCATGAAGTTGGCGAGGCCCTGGGCGCCGCGCCCCTGTGTCGCAACCGCCGGTTTGCGCTGGCCGCCGCCGACCTGCCGGTGTTCATCCGCCAGAGCCACGGCCAAGCCGATTTCGCCGGACTCGGCGAAACCGTGGTGGAGGGGCTTGGCCTGACGCATAACGATCCAGCCGAGGGCCTCCCGTGGGCGCTGTAGCGCTGGATTCCTTGCCGGGTCCGCGCATTGGGCCACTCGGCACGCCCGAGCGCGACTGGACTGAATGGCTGGCTGCCATACCGCGCCGGCAGCTTGATGCGTTTCTTCCCGCCAACGGCAGGCTGGTGGTGCTGGCGCCGCATCCGGACGACGAAATCCTCGCCTGTGCCGGCATGCTCGCGCTGCACGGCGCGCGCGGCGGCGCCAGCCTGATCATTGCCGCCACCGACGGCGATGCCAGCCACGCGGGCTGCAGCCGAACCTCCGGGTCGCGCGGGTCCGACCGGAACCCTGCCGCCAGCCTTGGGCAGGTGCGGCGCAGCGAGAGCGCGGACGGCCTGCGGCGCCTGGCGCTGCAACTCTGCGCCGTGCTGCGGCTGGG
>JAJAYS010000214.1 GCA_026786065.1 Polaromonas sp. | reverse complement strand
GGCCTGCGCGACTTCGGCGCCTGCATGAGCCCGCACACCGCCTGGCTGATCCTGCAGGGCATTGAAACGCTGCCGCTACGCATGGCGCGGCACATCGGCAACACCGAAAAAGTTGTGGCTTTTCTCGCGGAACATGCTTTCGTGTCGACGGTCGGGCACCCGATGCTGGCCTCGCACCCAAGCCATGCGCTGGCGCAAAAATTGTTGCCGCGCGGTGCCGGTTCGGTGTTCAGCTTTGACCTCAAAGGCAGCCGGGAGCAAGGCAAGAAGTTTGTCGAAGCGCTGCAGCTCTTTAGCCACCTGGCCAACGTCGGAGACTGCCGCAGCCTGGTGATTCACCCGGCCAGCACGACGCACTTTCGCATGACCGACGAGGCCTTGGCCGCGGCCGGTATTACGCAAGGCACGATCCGGCTTTCAATTGGCCTTGAAGACGCCGACGACCTGATTGACGACCTGAAGCGGGCTTTGAAGGCCGCGCAAAAAGCCTGACGGCGCACCGAGGAAAGATGGATGTTGATAAAAGTCGGGGCCAGCGAAATCTATTGCTACACCGGCGGCCGGCGCTTCGAACCCGGCCAGCCGACTGCCGTGTTCATTCATGGCGTGCTGGGTGACCACAGCGTCTGGGCGCTGCAATCGCGCTATCTGGCCAACCACGGCTGGAATGTGCTGGCGATTGACCTGCCGGGCCATTGCCGTAGCTCCGGGGCGCCACCAGCTTCGGTCGAGCAGGCGGCGCAATGCGTCTCCGACTTGCTCGACGCGGCGCGGGTGAGCCAGGCCGCGTTGATAGGGCACAGCTGGGGCTCGTTGATTGCGCTCGAAGCCGCGGCGCGTTTGCAGACGCGCATCACGCATTTGGTGCTGGTCGGAACCGCGTATCCGATGAAGGTGTCGCCCGGACTGTTGGCGGCCTCGCTCGCTCAGCCGCAGGACGCAATCCGCACGATCAACACCTTTTCGCGCTCGACGCTGGCCCCGCCGCCGTCGAGTCTCGGGCCGGGAACCTGGGTGTGGGGCCTATCGATGGCGTTGAATCGGCGGGTACTGAAAAGCAACCCGGGCACCAACCTCTTTCACACTGGTTTCCAGGCGTGTGACCGCTACGGGAATGGCGAAAAGGCCATCGCGCAAATCACTTGCCCGGTACTTTTCGTGCTCGGTTCAATGGATGCAATGATGCAGGCTAAGTCGGCTCAAACGCTGATCGACGGCGCGAAGAATGCCGGCAAACAAGTCCTTGTCTCGCGGCTCCCGGTGGGCCATTATCAGATGTCCGAAGCGCCGGAGCAGAGCCTGGCTGCGATACGGGAATTCCTGCAAAAGCCGGCTGCGGCCCTGGCCAAATTAGCGCAGTAGCAGCGACGACTTGATGGCCTTCAGGCACGCATGCCCAGCCGTCAGGGCTGCCTCATGCGTGGGATAGGGGTGATCGGAAGCGTCGATCTTTAAATCGGGCTCGTGCTCCCGGCCGGCTAGCTGCGTCACCACCCAATAAAAAAGGCCGCTTGACGGCTCCTTGACTCTCAAGGCCAGAGGCCCGTTCAGGCTGGATACCGGCGTGTTCACAGCGCTACGCCCAGCCGGTTTCCCACGTCGCCGGCGAATGGGCCTACTTCCGCTACGGCTACACGCAACTCGAATTCGCTGCAGCCGAGCTTGTCCACCCAGTAATTGACAGCGGAGTCCCGATTAATGTCAATCGGCTGGGCTTGCAAAGGCTGCTCGGATTGCGAAAAATCGGCGCTTGGAAAGTTCATGCTGAGGCTCCTTGAGTTGGGAAATAACACGATCATGTTGCAGTGCCGCAATGGGGCCGCACTGTCAGACGACGGCTCTAGTGCATGAAAGTTTTCGAGGGGGCATGCTGTCATTGCACTGCCATAGGACGCCTGCTCAAGCGCCTTCAGAGCTTTTCGCGCCATGACGGCTTTGCGGCCGGCACCGACCCCCTCCGGCCTGCACTGGCTCTTACCTTCGACGCATAAGCGCGGTAAAGCTTGGCGGCAACGCCGGAAGTCAGGGCAAAAACAATCAGTTTTCTCAGCATGGTTGTGGCTTTCATCTAGAAGAACGGGGCGGCAGCCGAATGCACTCTCTGTAAGCGTGGCAACGACTAAAGCAGTACAGCGGGAGAGGCACGACGCCGCTGTCATCCGGCGCGTTTAGCGCGTGTGCGGGCTGTCTTACGCAGTCGCCGCAAAGCGAGCTGACTTTGCTGCAGCAGGTCAGAATGCATCGCGCAACTTGAGGGCCGGCCAGCGCGCGTTGTGCCGGAGCGTTGCCACCGAAGGCGCCGAGCCCAACAGAAACCGGTCGAGCAGGGGTTCGAGCGGCGTGGTGTCCGGGTCGGCCAACAGCAGGTAGCGCGATTCGGTATCGCCGTCGGTCTCGGCGATCTGACCAATCCAGTCGAGGGCGCGCAGGGTTTCCAGCACGTTTTCGAGCTGCAGCACATCGACCTGCAGCCGCTGGGCCAGTTGCGAGCCGGTCAGCCCCTGCTGCTGCGCGCGGCGACTGGCATGCAGTTGCTGCAGCACCTCGACCGCCAGCTGAAACTGCCAGCCATGCGCGCTGCCGCGGCGGGGGACGCCGGTCAACAGACTTGGCAGATAAGCTGAAATGACGGCCCCCATCAGAACAATGACCCAGGAAAGATAGATCCAGACCAACAGGATGGGCAAAGTCGCAAACGCGCCATAGATCAGCGAGTAAGCCGGCACGGCCGACATGTACCAGCTCAGGCCGCGCTTGGCCAGCTCGAGGCCGGCTGCGACGAAGAGGCCGCCAGCCAGTGCATGCGACCACTTGACGTAGGTGTTGGGCACATAGCGAAACAGCGCAGCGACCGTCCCCGCAACCAGTGCGAACTGCACCGCATTGAGCACGAAGCGCAGGCTGAAGGGCAGACTTCCGACCAGACCGATGGAGCTGGTCACCACGTAAGACGTCAGTGCCAGGCTGGCCGCCAGCAGCAAGGGCCCCAAGGTGATCGCAGCCCAATAGATCAGCACCCGCTGCGGCAGCGGTCGCACTTTTCTGACCCGCCAGATGCTGTTTAGCGTTCGGTCGATCGTCAAAATCATCGCAATCGCGGTGACCAGCAGCACCGCCAGACCGGCGCCGCCGAGCTGGTTGGCCTGACGGCTGAACTGCGCCAGGTAGCCGAGCACCTGCCGGGCAATGTTGTCGGGTATGAGGCTTTGCACCAGCCAGCCTTGCAGGGCGCCCTGCATTTTCGAGAACATCGGAAACGCCGTGAAAACGGCCAGAGCCACGGTGAAAAACGGCACCAGCGCAATCGACGTCGTGAAGGTGAGGCTGCTGGCGGTCAGCCCGAGCCGGTCTTCGCGAAAACGCTCACGCAACGTCAGTGCGGTGTCCGACCACCGAAAATGCGACAAGTCGGTAAGAAGCACTTGCAGCGAGGAGCGAAATTTCATGCCGGTATCATGCCATCGACATGACAAAAAACAGCTTGATCCGCCTGACCCGCCACCTCGCTTTCGCCAGCACCGCCGGACTGATCGTGCTGGGTGTGGCCTGGGAAATGTGGCTTGCGCCTATCCGTCCTGGCGGCTCCCTGCTGGCGCTCAAGGTACTGCCGTTGTGCTTGCCACTGGCCGGGATTTTGAAGAACCGCATGTACACCTACCGCTGGCTCAGCCTGCTGGTCTGGCTTTACTTTACCGAGGGCGCAACGCGCGCCTGGAGCGACCGGCCGCCCGGCAATTACCTGGCCATGATCGAGGTGTTTTTATGCCTTGTGCTGTTCGTCGCTTGCGCACTCCATGTGCGAATCCGGCTCAAATACTCATCGATCAGCAACCCCCTGCCCGCCTCCAGCCCCTTAGCGGCAGACCGGGACCGTTGAAAGACACATTGCTGTGAGCGCCAACGACGATCTGATCGAAACCCTGCAAGCCCAAGTCGGCGCGGACCATGTGCTGGTGAGTGGCGACCTGAGCGCCTGGGAGCAGGACTGGCGCCAGCGCCTGCGCGGCAGGGCGCGCGCCGTGGTGCGGCCCGCCAGCACCCGCGAAGTCGCTGCAGTGGTCAGAGCTTGTGCGGCGGCGGGCGCCAGCATTGTCCCCCAGGGGGGTAACACCGGCCTGGTGGTGGGTTCGGTGCCCGACGAATCGGGCCAGCAGATCGTTTTGAGCCTGCAGCGCATGAACGCGGTGCGGCAGATCGACTCCGACAACCTGACCATCACCGCCGAGGCCGGCTGCATCTTGCAGAACCTGCAGCAGGCTGCGGAAAAAGCGGATTACTTGTTTCCGTTGAGCCTGGCCGCCCAGGGCAGTTGCACCATAGGCGGCAATCTGGCGACCAACGCCGGCGGTACGCAGGTGCTGCGCTACGGCAATGCACGCGATCTGTGCCTCGGGCTGGAAGTCGTCACGGCGCAGGGCGAAATCTGGGAAGGCCTTTCGGGCCTGCGCAAGGACAACACCGGCTACGACCTGCGCGACCTCTTTATTGGGAGCGAAGGCACGCTGGGCGTCATTACGGCGGCGACGCTCAAGCTGTATCCGCAACCGAAAGTGCGCCTGACGTCCTGGGCGGCGGTGCCGTCGATGCAGCATGCGGTTCAATTGCTCGGGCTGGCGCACAGCCACCTGAGCGCAGGTCTGACCGGCTTTGAGG
>JAJAYS010000213.1 GCA_026786065.1 Polaromonas sp. | reverse complement strand
GCCTACTGGCGCGTGGTGACGATAGGCGCGGTGTTCACGCTGGCCCGGTTCAGCGAGGCCTTCTTGCTGCTGCGGGCCATTGATTTCGGCGTGCCGCTGGCCTTCACGCCGCTGGTGCTGATCGCGATGAACCTGGTCTATGCGCTGGGCGCCTACCCGTTCGGCCGCCTGTCCGACCGGGTCAGTCACACCGCCTTGCGGGGCTGGGGCCTGGTGGTGCTGATCGCGGCCGACGTGCTGCTGGCGACCGGCGGACATGCGGCAGCGCTGTGGGCCGGCATTGCGCTGTGGGGCTTGCACATGGCGATGACCCAGGGCCTGCTGGCAGCGATGGTGGCTGAAACCGCACCGCCAGACTTGCGTGGAACCGGCTTTGGCTTTTTCAATCTGGTCGCCGGGGTCGCGCTGCTGTTGGCCAGCACGCTCGCCGGTGTGCTGTGGGACCAGGTCGGCGCGTCGGCCGCATTCTGGGCTGGTGGCGGGTTCGGCCTGCTGGCGCTGGTGCTGGTCATAGTCTGGCGGGCGCCGCACCGCGAGGCCTGACTGCCCAGCGGACAAGCAGCCGGGCACGAACTCATCAAAGCAGGCATGCCGCGCCATCGCAGCAACCCGGTGCGGCATGTCATTCGCTATTTAATTTGTAGCTTCTTACGCCCGTTTTCATTGACATTAGACCGGACTTGGCACGTACCGCATGCCTGCAACAATGTGGCCGGGTCAGGCATTCCTGAGAAGCAAAAGCGTCGCCCCGCAACAGAAACCCCCGGCAACGCCGGGTGTGGATCAGCACCGTGTGGACCGCCACTTGGCCAGCTGCTCGGCCATCGCGTCGATGTCGAGCGCGTCGTCGGCATGCGCCAGGTACACCTCCAGATCGGCCACGGCACGGGCCAGGTCCCCGAGCACCGCCCAGGCCAGCGCCCGGTCGCGGTACTCCACCCACGCCCTGGGCTGCAGCACGATCAGTCGGTCCAGCACGGCCAGCAGACGCGGCAGGTCGTTCTGGGTCTTGTGGATTTCCTTCAGATTGCGCAGCATGCGGCTGATGATGTCGCGCGGCGGTGAGGACTTCAGGTACAGCCCGATCGGCACCTCGAAATCGTCGATCAGGGTGCCGCGCTGGCGAAACGGTTCGAGCCGCTCGGACAGCTCTTCGCGGCTGAGCGACTGGCCGCTGAACGGGTCGATGACGACCTGGCCGCGCGGCAGGTTGACCTTGACCATGAAGTGCCCTGGAAACGACACGCCGCGCGCATTCAGGCCGATCCCGGCGGCGAGTTCCAGCCACAGCACCGCCAGCGTGATCGGGATACCCCGGCGCGTGCGCAGCACCACATTGAGGTAGCTGTTGTCGGGGTCGTAATAGTCATTGACGTTGCCGCCGAAGCTCAGGTCGTTAAAAAAGAACTGGTTCAGGACACGCAGCCTCTGCAGTGCCGGCGCGTCGGCAGGCATACGGCGTTTGAGCCGGGCCTGCAACTGGTCAACGTCACCCAATACCTCCTCCACATCGAGTTCCGGGTATTCGTCATGGGCCAGACTGACCGCCGCCTCCAGAAGCGGGAAATGCTCGTCGCTTTCGACCAGGCTCGAAAAATACTGGAGCGGCGAGGGCACGGCCAGATTGAGTTGCATAGCCATACTTTCTCATAAAGCCGCGCAAACCTGGAACCAGACAATTTCTTATGTCGGGAAAGGCCGACAGCGAATCCCAGTGCAGGGGAATGACGATCCGTCGCCCTCTCGGGCTCTCACTCTCGCGCGAAAGGCGATGGGCGCGGCACCTAGCGGCGCACCAAAGCCCGCAGTTGCAGCCCGGCCAAGCGCAGCACGCCGAAATAAATCAAGCTCGACACGCCCAGCACCGCCGCCATCGAACCGATGCGCGTCACCGGCGCGCTTTTGAGGCCGATCCAGCCGACGGCATCGGCGGCCCACAGCAGAAACACCGCCAAAAACGCGGTCGCAGCAACCACCTGGCCGGCAAACCGCGGCCAGCCAGGCGCGGGCCGGTAGCTGCCCCTGCGCATCAAGCCGATCAGCAAAGCCAGCGCGTTGATCAGCGCGCCGATGCCGATCGCCAGCGCCAAGCCGGCGTGCGCGAACCACGGCACCAGCACCAGATTCAGCAGCTGTGTGATAACCAGCACGGCGATGGCAATGCGCACCGGCGTGCGGATGTCCTGACTCGCATAAAAGCCCGGCGCCAGCACCTTGATCGCCACCAGCCCGAGAAGGCCGGCGCCGTAGCCCATCAGCGCACTCGCGGTCTGCCGGACATCGCGGTCGCTGAAGGCGCCGTAGTGGTAGAGCGTCGCGGCCAGCGGCTCGGCCAGCGTCAGCAAGCCGGCCGCGCAGGGCACGGCCAGCAGCACGACGATGCGCAAGCCCCAGTCGAGCATGGCCGAATACTGCGCGGGGTCGTTGGCGGCCTTTGCGGCGGCCAACTGCGGCATCAGCACGACGCCGATGGCCACGCCCAGCATCGCGGTCGGGAATTCCATCAAGCGGTCGGCATAGGTCAGCCAGCTGACGCTGCCGGGCGTCAGGTGCGACGCAATTTGCGTGTTGACCAGTAGCGAGATCTGCGCCACGCTGACCCCCAGCAAGGCCGGAAGCATCAGCTTGGCCATGTTTTTCGTGGTGGGATCGGCCCAGGCCTGGCGGGCTGCGGTCCAGCCAAACGACACCTTCGGCAGCAGGCCAATGCGCAGCAGCGCGGGTATCTGCACCGCCAGCTGCAGCGCTCCGCCGACCATCACCCCGGCACCCATCGCGTAAATCGGCTCTATGCCCCTGGATGCAAACCACGGCGCACACCACCAGGCGGCACCAATCATCTCGAGTTTCAACAGCACTGGCGTGGCCGCCGGTACCGCGAACCGCCGCCAGGTGTTGAGCACCCCCGACGACAGCGCCACCAGCGACATGAAGCCGATGTAGGGAAACATCCAGCGCGTCATGAAAACCGCCGCCTCAAAGCTCCGTGGCTCCTGCTGCAAGCCGCTGGCCATCGCCCACACCAGGATAGGCGCGCCGGCCACGCCGAGTACACAGGTGAGCAGCAAGGCCCAGACCAACAGCGTCGCAACCCGGTCAATCACCAGTTTGGTCGCAGCTTCGCCATCCTGGGCTTTGCTGGCAGCCAGCACCGGCACGAAAGCCTGGCTGAACGCCCCCTCGGCGAACAATCGGCGAAACAGGTTGGGTATGCGAAACGCGACGTTGAACGCATCGGTCATCGCGCTGGCGCCGAAGGTTGCCGCCATGAACAGTTCGCGGACCAGCCCGGTGATGCGGGAAACGAGAGTCAGCAGCGAGACAGTGGAGGCGGCTTTGAAAAGTGACACCGGGGGAGTTTAGGCGGTGCCGGTTCGGGGTCGCTTGAAAAACTCCAGGCCGAGCCGGTTGCAGGTCCGATGCCGGACTGCTGTGCTAGGCCCCTCCAATAACCGCGGTCCATCGGCTTTGACGAGCACTGCTTTCAGAGCTTACGCGGTGTTGCGTTGGTATCCCGTTGTTTTCCTATCGGACTGTGCGTATAAATCAAACGTGTTCATCCAGCCCAATCTGGACAGGAACGGCGCGGTGCTCCGAACGCAGCAACCCAGTCCGGAGTCGCGATAACCCAGCATCCAGATGGCCTCGAAAAACCGGGACGTGTGATGAAAAATCCTCGAACGAAACTGCGTGCTTTTGCCGGGTCGAGTCTGGTGTTGTTGGGCCTGTTTGGGTCCGCCTGTGCAACTTGGGCGCAGAGCGTCAGTACGCTCCAGCTGG
>JAJAYS010000212.1 GCA_026786065.1 Polaromonas sp. | reverse complement strand
TTTTTGCCCTGAGCGCCCGACCAAGCATGGAAAACTCCCACATTATTCTTCTGTTTGTCAGCAGCGCCGTCAGCTTCGGCATAGGCCGCGCCTTCATGCACTCTCGCGGCAAGAAACGCCGGCGCGAAGCCGCACTTGCCGCAGCGCGTCAGGCTCAGTTGCTGCGCGAACGCCCGCCCGAGCCGCCGTCCAGCAACAAGGCCAAACGCAAGCGCCAATTGCAGCAGCAAAGCCGCAACGCCGACGGCCGCTGACCAAGCCGGATTGAGGGGGAGTTCTCTTGGTGGGAGCGATGCAGTTTCGCGTGCATCGGTGAACTGCCTGATGCACCGTCAGCTTGATGCAACGACGGTGATCTGAAATCGGCGGAAGCGGTGAGATTCGAACTCACGGAGGACTCACATCCTCGGCAGTTTTCAAGACTGCTGCATTCAACCGCTCTGCCACGCTTCCGAGCCGGAAAGTTTAACCTCTGAAAGCGGCCTGGCTTTGCGCCGGGGCTGGCCATCACGCCAGGGTCAGCATGCCTTTGCGCTCGATAAAGTCAACCACGTCGGCCAGGCCGTCCAGTGTCTTCAGGTTGGTCATCACGAAGGGCTTCAGGCCGGCGGGTGTGCTGCGCATGCGCTCGGTGTCGCGCCGCATCACCGCCAGGTCGGCGCCCACATACGGCGCGAGGTCGGTCTTGTTGATGACGAACAAATCGCTCTTGGTGATGCCCGGCCCGCCTTTGCGCGGGATTTTTTCGCCGGCTGCCACGTCGATTACGTAGATCGTCAGATCGCTCAGTTCCGGGCTGAAAGTCGCGGCCAGGTTGTCGCCGCCAGATTCGATGAACACGATGTCGGCATCCGGGAAATCTTCGAGCATGCGGTCGATGGCGTCGAGGTTGATCGAGGCGTCTTCGCGGATCGCGGTGTGCGGGCAGCCGCCGGTCTCAACCCCCATGATGCGTTCGGCGGCCAAGGCGCCGCTGAACGTCAGAATGCGCTGGTCTTCCTTGGTGTAAATGTCGTTGGTGATGGCGACGATGTCCCAGCGCGCCTTCATCGCCTTGCAGAGCATTTCGAGCAGGGTGGTTTTCCCGGAGCCGACCGGCCCGCCTATGCCGACGCGCAACGGGGGCAGCTTTTTGCTGCGATGGGCGATGTGGTGAAGACTCATGATCGAAACAACCTCGAATATTGGGTTTCATGATGCGACGACAGGATCGCCAGCATCGGGGTGAAGGCCTGCCGGTCAGCGTCGCCGGTTTGCAGCGCGCTTTCGACTGCGCTCGGAATGTCGGCGCTGAGCCGCGCCAGCATGCGCTGGCCGACCCGCTGGCCGAAAGGCGCCGCCTTCATCGCGGCCTGCACCATGTTTTCGGCCCAGCCGAAGGCGTAGGCCAGCAGGAAGTCGCGCAGGCCAGCCCCTAGCGGTGACACCGCCAGCGCAAAGGCAACCGGATAGGTCGGCGGCAGCGCGGCGCAGGCCTCGATCTGCTGCGGATCCAGGCCATCGTGGTTGCGCAGCCATTCGAGCAGCGAGCGGCCCATTTGCTCGGCCTGCGCGCGCATCTCGCTGGTCTCGCGGGTCTGCAAAACCCAGTCGTTCAGCACCCGAATTCGCAGCATGTCGTCGGCGCGCCAAGCTTCGATGGCGGGGCCGAGCACGGCCAGGTCACTCCGCGCCAGCCCGAGATGAAGCTGATCTACCAGCCAGTCAGACGCTATGCTTTCTGTAGCTGGTTGCGCCCTTTCCATAAGGCTTTCAATCCCTTCTGAGTAAGAAAAACCGCCCACGGGAAGGGCTGGTGAGGCGAGCCAGATCAGTTGCAGCAAACTGGCTGGCGCGAGCGCCGCCAGCGCAGGAGCAGGGACGGGGGCAGGGGGCCGCATGCGGTGTTCAGCCCGGAGCCGGCCGGGTGCGGTGGATCTGGATCGTGGCTGGTTGCTTCGCCTCGCTGGCGGCGTGCGCGTGGCCGTGCGAGCATCCAGGCCCGTGGACGTGAGGCGCTGCGCCCCTGGGCGGGTCAGGCTGCGCAGGCACTGCGTGGGCCGGTGCGTTCTCTTGCACTTGGGTTTGCAGCTTGGTGTGAGCGTGCGCGTGGACTTGGCCGCCAGCGCCGTGCGTGCCGTAGGCCCCACCCTCGGGCTCAAAGGCTTCGCTGACCTCTTTGACGACCAAGTGCATGGCAGACAGCATGTCGGCGAGTACGTGGTCGGGGGCTATCTTCAGGTGATCGGGCTTGAGTTCGATGGCGACATGCCGGTTGCCGAGGTGGTATGCCGCGCGCGTCAGGTCAAAAGGCGTGCCGTGTGTCGGGCAGGGCGTGATGCGCAACACCGGCTGCGCGGCGGCGATCACTTTGACCATCGAGCCGTCTTCGGCCACCAGCACATCGCCGCCGCGCAGCAGCGTGCCGCGTGGCAAAAAGATGCCGAGCTGGCGGCCTTGCGAGTCGCTGGCCTCAAACCGGCTTTTCTGGCGCAGGTCCCAGTCGAGTTCGAGGCTGGACGCGCGTTTGAGCAGCACCGGCGCCAAGCCCGCCCCTTGAGCAAGCAGTTTGGAAATTTCAAGCATCGGTTATCCGGTTAATTGGTTGGTCGGTTGGTCGGGTGGTTGGGTGCTTGGGTCATCAAAAAAGAAAATAGCGTTGCGCCATCGGCAGATTGACGGCCGGCTCGCAGGTCAGCAACTGTCCGTCGGCGCGCACGGAATATGTTTGCGCATCGATCTCCATTTTCGGCAGGTAGTGGTTGTGAACCATCTGTTGTTTCGTCACGCCGCGAATGTTCCGCACCGCAGCGAGCGTTTTGGCGAGGCCAAAGCGCTGCCGGACACCGGCGTTCAGTCCGGCCTGCGAAACAAAGGTCAGCGAACCGCGGGCCACCGCCCCGCCGAAGCTGCCGAACATCGGCCGGTAATGCACCGGCTGCGGCGTCGGGATCGACGCGTTCGGGTCGCCCATCGCCGCCATCGCAATGAAGCCGCCTTTCAGGATGAGCGACGGCTTGACCCCGAAGAACGCAGGCCGCCAAACCACCAGGTCGGCCCACTTGCCGACTTCGATCGAGCCGACTTCGTGCGAGATGCCGTGTGCAATCGCCGGGTTGATGGTGTATTTGGCGATATAGCGCTTGATGCGGAAGTTGTCATTGCTGTTGATTTCCTGCTCAGCAGAAGCAGGCGCTTGCCCCTCCTGCCGGGAGACGGATTGAGGATGAGGGCCGGGGGCGAGCCAGCCACGCTGCTGCTTCATCTTGTGGGCGGTCTGCCAGGTGCGCAAAATCACCTCGCCGACCCGGCCCATCGCCTGGCTGTCGCTGGACATCATGCTGATCGCGCCGAGGTCGTGCAGCACGTCTTCGGCAGCAATGGTTTCTTTGCGGATCCGGCTTTCGGCAAAGGCCAGGTCTTCGGCAATGGCCGGGTCGAGGTGGTGGCAGACCATCAACATATCGACATGCTCGTCGAGCGTGTTGACGGTGTAGGGCATGGTCGGGTTGGTGGACGATGGCAGGAAGTTGGCCTCGCCCACCACCTTCAAAATGTCGGGCGCATGGCCGCCTCCCGCACCCTCGGTGTGAAAAGCGCACAGCGTGCGCCCCTTGGTTGCGGCAATCGTGCTCTCGACAAAGCCCGATTCGTTCAGCGTGTCGCTGTGGATCGCCACCTGCACATCGGTTTCGTCGGCGACGTCCAGGCAGTTGCTTATGGCCGCCGGCGTGGTGCCCCAGTCCTCGTGCAGCTTCAGGCCGATGACGCCCGCGTTGATCTGCTCGTGCAGCGCGGCTGGCAAGCTGGCGTTGCCTTTGCCGAGAAAGCCGATGTTCATCGGGAAGGCATCGGCCGCCTGCAGCATGCGTTCGATGTTCCACGGGCCGGGCGTGCAGGTAGTGGCAAAGGTGCCGGTCGCCGGGCCGGTGCCGCCGCCCAGCATCGTCGTCACGCCCGACGCCAGCGCTTCGTCGATCTGCTGCGGACAGATGAAGTGAATGTGCGAGTCGATGCCGCCGGCAGTCACCACCATGCCTTCGCAGCTGATGACCTCGGTGCCCGGGCCGATGACGATGTCCACGTCCGGCTGCACGTCCGGGTTGCCGGCCTTGCCGATGGCCGAGATGCGCCCGGCCTTGAGCCCGATGTCGGCCTTGACGATGCCCCAGTGATCGACGATGAGCGCGTTGGTTAGCACCGTATCGATGGCCCCCTGCGCGTTGGTGCGCTGCGACTGTGCCATGCCGTCGCGAATGGTTTTGCCGCCGCCGAACTTGACTTCTTCACCGTACGCGCCGGCGCGCAGCGTGTAGTCGGCCTCGACTTCAAGAAGCAGATCGGTATCCGCGAGGCGCAAACGGTCGCCGACGGTCGGGCCGAACATCTCGGCGTAGGCGCGTTTTCCAATGGTCGCCATTACGCGGCTTCCATGGTGCCCGGCAGCGCCGGATCCAGCGCGCCGTTGACCAGGCCGCGAAACCCATAGACCTGCCTGTCGCCAGAAAAATCGACCAGCTCCACCGTGCGCTGCTGGCCCGGCTCGAAGCGCACCGCCATGCCCGAGGCGATATTCAGCCGCATGCCGCGCGCTGCATCCCGGTCAAAGCCGAGGGCCGCGTTGGTTTCAGCAAAGTGGTAGTGCGAGCCGACCTGCACAGGCCGGTTTGCGCGGTTGACGACAACCAGCTCCAGGGTTCGTCGGCCATCATTGAGCGTCAGGAATCCGTCTTCGATCAGCAATTCGCCGGGGGTCATCGGGGCTCCTGGTTCGGGTGGTGGATTTTGGCGCGTCAGGCGATGGGTTGGTGCACCGTGACCAGCTTGGTGCCGTCCGGGAAGGTCGCCTCGACCTGAATGTCGGCAATCATCTCGGCGATGCCGTCCATCACGTCGGCGCGGCCCAGCACACTGCGGCCGGTGCTCATCAGTTCGGCTACGGTCTGGCCGTCGCGCGCCCCTTCCATCACAGCCGCGCTGATCAGTGCGATTGCCTCGGGGTAATTGAGCTTCAGGCCGCGCGCCCGTCTGCGCTCGGCCAGTAACGCCGCCGTAAAGATCAGCAGCTTGTCTTTTTCTCGGGGTGTCAGTTCCATGGCGTCTGCGATTGGGAAAGTGGACGAAAAAACCGGGAGAACTTTTTAAGCAAGCATGGTGCCACAGGAATTCAGCACGCTGCCGCCCCTCGATCTGCCGCATGCCTCGCCGAGCTACAGGCCTTGTTCGGCTCCACGGCGGAACCGGCCCATTCCAAATCAGCCGACGCGCAAAGCCCGTAACCGTTAGAATGATGGGTTGCCCTCGGCTTGCCTACGCACCGCAAGCACCCCCAAGCCGCCGGCCGCTTGCGGCCTGTAGGCACAGTACTAAAAAGCAGCGCGCCGCAGGAGCGGGCCCCGGCACCAGCTCGTCGCTGCCAGACGCTTCCCCCCTGTAGCCCTGGAGTGCCTGCGCCGTGCGGCCGCCCGCGTTCAAGCAGGGCAGAAACATAGCGAGGCCGGTGTGGCGGCAAAGCACATAGCGAGGCCGGTGTGGCGGCAAAGCGGATGGCCTGGAAATTTGATTTTGAAATTGCAAGGAGTTTGTAGATGGCGAAAGAAGAGTTGATTGAAATGCATGGCCTGGTCGAAGAGGTTCTGCCCGATTCGCGGTTTCGCGTGCTGCTGGACAACGGCCATAAGCTGATCGCCTACACGTCCGGCAAGATGCGCAAGAACCACATCCGTATCCTCGCCGGCGACCAGGTGTCGCTGGAGCTGTCGCCTTACGACCTGAGCAAGGGCCGCATCACCTTCCGCCATATCCAGGGTCGCGGACCCGGGCCTTCGCAGCGCTCGCACTAGGGCTACTCGCAGCGGCGCACACCACGTGCCGCCCGGTCTTGCATACCGCCGCCGCCGAGGCGGCTGCCAACTGTTTGAATCACCCGGCTGCAACGGCCGGGTTCCGGCCCAAGGCTGGGCAATGCGCGTCGGCGCGCCCGTGTTGCATGCCAATTTTTCCCCATGCTCCGCACGTCGCAGTGCTTCAAAAATGGGAGCATGGTGTGCCTCCACTCCTGCCTTTGACGCCGAAAAGCAGCCGGCCGCGTTTCACTTTGTGACGCGGCTTCTCCTACAGCCGCGCACGGGCGAAGCCGACGGCACCGGTTCCCCAGAGTGCTAACTTGATCGCAGCTGGTCTCCGATCAGCGCCGTTTGAAACCGTCGCCTTTCGCGGCACATTCAAGGAGTATCGATTCATGAAAGCAAGCAAAACTCTCACAACGCTGGTTGCGGCAAGTGCGCTGGTAGGCGTAATCGGCCTGGCTTATGCCCAGACGTCTGGCACCACCACCCCGATGCAGCCGACTACACCGGCTGACCAGACGATGCAAAACCAGGGCGGGACGATGAGTCCGGGAACCAACACGTCGCCCGCCTCGCCTAATGCACCGGCGATGAACTCGCCCAGTGCCGACATGCCGATGGAGCGTCCGGCTCAGGCCGACCGCAATTAAAGCCGGCTAAAACCGCGCTCTGGCTCGCCGCATCGGTCTTGCCGCTTCACTGCGAGCATTCCGGTGCGGCTTTGTTTTTTAGCGGTCTGAAGCTCCTTGATGCAGAATTTTCAAGCACCCAGAGGCATGGGCCAAACACCCGGCGAACCGCCGGGTGCCACCACCGCATTGCCGGGCGGTGCAGATACGGCTGCCGCCAAAAGTGCGGCGCAGCTCGTGGAGCAAGCTGGGCCGGTGAACGCCAATCCGACCGAAAACCAGTCCGACGCCGAATGGCAGTCCGGTGTGCGCCAAGGCTTGCTGATTGGCGCGGCGGTGCTTGCGCTGGTGATTCCGCAGGTGACGTTGCAGCCCCAGCCAGCCGCACCGGCGCAGGGTGCTGTGAAGGGCCCGGTTGCGCAGGCGGGGCGACCGCTGCGGCTCGCCGACTTTGGCGAGACTGCCGCGGCGGCTGAAGTCAAACAACTGGCGAACTGGATTGTCGATTCTGGCGACAACGGCCAGCGCTTTTTCGTGCTGCTCGACAAAAGGAACACCCATGTTTTTCTGTTTAACACCTTGGGCACGCTGATCTCCAGCACCCCCGTGCTGATCGGCGCGGCGAAGGGCGACGATTCGGTCGTCGGCATCGGCGCAAGGCCGATTGCCGACGTCGCGCCGAACGAGCGCACCACCCCGGCTGGCCGCTTTGAAGCTGGCCGTGGCCGCAACACCCTGGGCGAAGACGTGATCTGGGTCGATTACGACGCTGCCGTATCGATGCACCGGGTGCGTGCCATCGAGCCCGCGGAACGCCGGCTCGAACGCCTCGCTTCGCCCCAAACCGACGACAACCGCATCTCGTACGGCTGCGTCAATGTTCCGGTGCGCTTTTATGAAACCGTCATACAGCCGGCCTTCGCGGCGGGGGCCGGTCTGGTGTATGTGATGCCGGAGGTCAAAGCACTTGGCGAGGTATTCCCCGCACTCTACGACGTCCGGGCGCGGCGGGCCGGGGCTCTGGCTTCGAGTCGCTGACGTTTGCAAACAGCGCAGACACGGCGCGTTTGGGCATCACTACAGCGGTCGTCAGTCGTGTCTTACCGGCAGTAAAGCGCTGCGCCGTCACATCGCGCCACACACCAAGCCTAAATTTAAGCTTCTCTTAATGTTCATTTATCCAAGGAGTCCCAACATGCCCATCATTGCGTGGTTACTCGGTGTCCCGATCAGCGTCGTGCTGTTGCTGATGTTGTTCGGCGTGTTTTAAAGGTTTGTGCCGGTTCGATACGGACACTCCAAGACAGGCCCGCCTCTGGCGGGCTTTTTTGTGCGCGCCTGGAATGCTGTTAGTCGCGTGCTGTGCAGCCAGAACCAGGCGCAGCGCGTGGCTGTTTCAGGCCGAACCCGCCTGGCGTAGCCGCACGCTGTCAACCTGCCACCAGGCCGGCAGCAGTGCCCGCACCGCCGGGCGGTTGAAGCGGTCGTCCATCAGCAGCACCGCACCGCTATCGGAGGTGCTGCGGATCACCCGGCCGGCGGCCTGCACGACCTTTTGCAAACCGGGGTAGAGATACGCGTAGTCGTGGCTGCGTTCGGCCCCAAAGTGCGCCGCCATGCGTTCACGCACCTGCTCGTTGGCCGCATTGATTTGCGGCATGCCGAGCGTTGCGATAAAGGCACCGACCAGGCGGCGACCGGGCAAATCTATGCCTTCTGCAAAAGCACCGCCGAGCACCGCGAAGCCGATGCCTTGCGAGGCTTCGGTGAAGCGGGCCAGAAACGCATCCCGCGCCGTCTCACCCATTTGCGGGCTTTGCGCCCACACCGCAATCGCCGGGTAGCGCTGCCGGAACTCGGCTTCGAGTTGCAACAGGTAGTCGTAGCTGCTGGCAAACAGCAGGTAATTGCCGGGCAGCCGCACGAACTGCGCGGCCATGCGTTGCGCAATCGGCCGCAGCGAAGCCTGGCGGTGCGGGTAGCGGGTCGAAATGTCTGCGGCCACCGTGACCTGCAGTTGCGCCGCTGCGAAAGGCGAGGGCGTGTCCAGCCAGGCGGTCTGCCCGGGCAGGCCCAGCATGTCCCGGTAGAACTGCGGCGGACTCAGCGTCGCCGAAAACAGCGCGCTTGAGTGGGCATCGGCAAAGCTCGGGGCCAGAAACGGTGCCGGCACGACGTTGCGGATCGCCAGCGTGGAGCTGCGCGCCGGGCCGTTCGCCGGGCTGCGTTCCGGGTCGGCGGCGCTCTCAAACTGCAGGTCGAACAGCGAATGCGCACCAAAGCTGTCGGCGAGCCGCGAGAAATGCAGCGCGTCGAAGTAAAAGCCCTGCAGCGCGCCGTGCAGGCGGGTCGGGTCTTCGGCCAGTTGGTCGGTCATCGCCGAGCACGCCTGCTGCAGCGCCTTGACGAAGCCTTCGGGAATCTCGGGCTGCTCGGCGGAGTCGGGGTCGTCGGGCTGATCGTCGTCGTAGCCGTCGGCTTTGGCGTGAGCGGGATATGCAGCTTGAAAGGCAGCGGCAGCGTGCGGCGGCGCGCCGGGTGGGCGGCTCCGGTTCAGGTCCTGCCAGGCGCGCTGCAGGCGGGCCAGCTCAGGCCGCAGCGCCCCGAGCGCTGTGCGTTCGACCTCGGTCAATGCGGCCTGCGACAGGCTAGCCGAATACATGCCGCGAGCGCGCTCCACAAGGTTGTGGGCCTCGTCCACCAGCAGGCTGACGCGCCATGTGTTTTGCGTCGTCAGCGTATGCAGGCCGGCGCTGGTGTCGAAGTAGTAGTTGTAGTCGCCGACGATCACATCGGCCCAGCGCATCAGGTCCTGGCTCAGGTAGTAGGGGCAGACCTGGTGGGCCAGCGCCAGCGTGCGCAGCGTCGGCCGGTCGAGCTGCCCGCCAGCGCGCGCGCCGTCCATCGCCGCCTGCCGCGCGCCCGGCAGCCGGTCGTAAAAGCCGCGTGCCAGCGGGCAGGCGTCGCCGTGGCAAGCTTTGCCCGGGTATTCGCAGGCCTTGGCTTTGGCCACCAGTTCCAGCACGCGCAGCGGCAGCGCCGGTTGGCTGCGCTGGATCAGCGCCAGCGCGTCCAGCGCCAGCTTGCGGCCCGGCGTCTTGGCCGCCAGAAAGAAGACTTTGTCGATGGACTGGCGCGGTGCCGCCTTCAAAACCGGGAACAGCGTGCCGATGGTCTTGCCGATGCCGGTCGGTGCCTGCGCCATAAGCCCATGCCCCCGGCTGGCCGATTTGAAAACCGCTTCGGCCAACTCGCGCTGGCCGGGCCGAAAAGCCGGATGCACAAAGGCCAGCATGGCCAATGCGGCGTCGCGCTCGCGCCGGTGCGCCATCTCCTGCTCGGCCCAGTGCAGAAAGCGGGCGCACTGCGCGTCGAAAAATGCGCGCAGCGCATCGGCGCTGTAAGCCTCGTCGATCAGCGTTTCCTGCAGGCTGGCAATGTCGAAATACACCAGCGCCAGCCGCAGCTCGGTAAGTTCGAGTTTCTGGCAGAGCAACCAGCCATACACCTTGAGCTGGGCCCAGTGCAACTGCCGGTGGTTGGCCGGCACCCGCGCCAGGTCGCCGCGGTGGGTTTTGACTTCTTCGAGCTGCTGCCGGTCGGGGTCGTAGCCGTCGGCTCGGCCACGCACCACCAGCGGCCCGTATTCGCCAGACAGGCTCACTTCGCTTTGATACGACGCGCCGCGCCGTGACGCGACCAGCGCATGGCCGGCCATGCCTTGCTGGGCCGAAGGCGAGGGCGTGAAACGCTGGTCCAGGTCGCCGCACTTGGAGGTGAATTCGCACAGGGCGCGCACGGCAATGGTGTATTTCAAGATAAACCGGCTAAATCAGGTGGGGTCGGGTGGTTGGATGAGGCTACACGATGCATTCGCTATACTTTTTATAGCTATTACCGCCCGTACAGTATGGGCTTAAGGCCTGTTTAGCGAAGAATTTTAGCCGATTCCGGCCACCAGGCGATCGGCTCAACGCGTCTTGCTCTGTTTCATGGCGTGCTCGAATTCGTCGCGCGACAGGCTGCCGTCGTGATTCAGGTCGGCGCGATCGAAGTTGCGCGCCACGCCGCGAATGCCGGCGGCTTCGTCACGGCTGATGCGACCATCCTTGTCGCGGTCGAGAAAACCGAAGGCCGCTGCGATGTTGGCGGAGCTGAACTCGATCGAACGCGCCGTTTCGCGACTGGGCTCGGGCGGCAATGCGGACGCGGCGGCCGGTTCGGGCGCGGGCCGCTGCGCAAAGACGGGTAGCGCCAGCAAACTGGCGGCGATGACGAACGCCGGGCGGAAGGCGCCAGGAGGTCGGGGCGCAGAAACTCTCACAGGTGGGGCGGCAGTCATCAATGGTTTTTGCAGGCGGTGACCCTGATTGTAGAAACGGGGCGCGCGGCGCGCCGGCAACGCGCGCAAGTACGCCAGCGTCGTCCGCCATCGGCGGTACGCCCGGTTTCGCGCCGCCTCAGAGCCGGAAGTCCAGAAAGATCGCGCAGTGGTCCGAGGCCGCGTTGCTGCTGGACACTTCGGCAAAGCGCTTGAACCGGAAATCGGTGACCGCAGGGTTCGGGTCATCGTCCAGCGCCTCGACGCGAACGTCTTTCGGCAGGCTGCCGCCACCCGGCTTTTTTGATTCGGAACGAAACCCGATGCCGCGGCGCTCGATCGTCAGGCCGTTCTTCCTCAGCTTGCCCGCCAGCGCTGGGGACAGCAGCACATGGTCGAGTTGCGACACACTGTTTTTGGCCTTCCAGTAGTGCGTCCAGCGCTCGCCCGGCGCCAGCGTCGCCAGCGCATCGATCAGTCCGCCCTGGCTGGCGATACTCGCGAGCTCGGCCGCCAGCGGCGTGTCGTTCAGGTCGCCGAGCACCGCGAAGTACGCGCTGTCAAACGCGCGTCCCGGAAAACGCTCGTGCACCAGCCGAGCCACGGTTTTGGCCTGCAGCTCGCGGCGCGCGTTGGACCGCGTGCGTTCCTGGCTGCGGCTTTCGTCGTCGCGCCCCAGCGCCAGCTTGGACTTGAAGTGATTGACGAAGAACGTCACCGGTGTTTTTTTCTTCACCAGCACGCGCACCTCCAGGCAGTCCCGGCTGAAGATATAGCTGCCGGCGGCTTGATCGTCCACATGCGTGACGATCGACTCGATCGGAAACTTTGACAGCACGCCGACATCGATCTGCCGGAGGTCGCGCGAGTCGAGCACCACGGTGTACGGATAGACCGATTTCAGAAAGCGCTCGCTGAATTCGCGCAACGCGATCATGCTCTCGACCTCCTGCACGCACAGTACATCGGGCATCACGGTGCCGCCGCGCGTGATCGCCAGCGCCGCCAGCTCGCGCTGCTCGGCATTGAAAATCTCGAACGCGCCTTTCTGGTAAAGCGGCAAATAGCCGGAGTCGCGGTCGGTCACGCCGCTTTTTTTGCTGATGTCGCCCGGAAAGGTCTGGCTGAACCGGTAGCGCACAAACAGGTTGTTGACGTTGAAGTTGCACAGCAGCATGGCGCTTCTCCTTGTGGCCGATTGTTAAGCGATTGCCGCGCCCGATCAAGGCGAATCGCCGTCAGTAAACAGACTTTTGCAATCGATTCGCCTGTCGGCCCGGCAGGCGGTCCGGACACTCTTGCAATGTGTTTCCGGCCGCGACTGCGCATTGCCAGTGCTGGCGAAAAATTAAGCATTTAGCGGCTAAACGCCAATAGATACGGGCGTGAGAAGCTATTTTTTAAATAGCAAATTCAACGCGTTGAAGCAGCCTGCGCGCGCGAATTCACGCCGCCGTCACGGGACTGTCAAAAATGCTTCATCGCGGGCAACTACCGTGGCGGCTTCTTCCTTCCTCAACCCCAGGAGATGCCATGCCAGTTGAATTGCCCCGTTCCCTGTCCAGTCGATTGCGCCTCGAACGCCCGGCCCGCCGGCGGTTCTTGCAGCAGTCTGCGTCCTACCTCGGGCTCGCCGCGGCGGCGAGTCTGGGCGCGCCCGCGCTGGTTGCGGCGCAAAGCGTCCAGCCGCAACTGCCTTACGGCCTGCAGTTGGGCGATCCGACGCTGCGCCTGGCCGGCCGCGGTGGTGTCGGCAAACCCGACTACTGGACCGACCACGACGACGACCTGAGTCAACGCGCCTCGAGCGGCGGCCGTTCCGGCAACCCGGGCCTGCAGGCGAGCAGCATGGTCTGGGCGCGCAGCGACAAACCGGCGCGCATGCTGCTGGACTGGGACACCACCGACCGCTTTACCAACGCCCGCCGCATCATCGGCCCCTATGCACTCGAAGCGAATGATTTCACTGCGCGCGTCGATCTGACGGGCCTGCCGGCGGGCCAACACATCTTCACGCGGGTCGCGATGGAAGATTTGAGCACCGGCCGCAGCCGCAGCGAGTGGCTGATGGCGAAGTTCCGCACGCCGTCTGCCGACCTGCGGCGCGCGCTGCGCTTCGTGTGGGGCGGTGACACGGCCGGGCAGAATTTCGGCATCAATGCCGAGTTTGGCGGCATGCGGATCTACGAGTAGATGCGCCTGCGCGACCCGGACTTCTTCGTGCATTGCGGAGACACGATCTACGCCGATGGCCCGATGACGCCGACGGTCAATGTCGAGGGCGGCCGCGTCTGGAAGAACCTGATCGCCGAGGGCGTCGAAAAAGTCGCCGAGACCCAGGACGAGTTTCGCGGCCGCTACCGCTACAACCTGCGCGACGCCAACATTCAGAAATGCTCGCTGCAGGTGCCGCAGCTGTGGCAGTGGGACGACCATGAAGTCACCAACAACTGGAGCGACAGCAAAGACCTGAGCCTGGACAACCGCTACACCGAAAAGCGCGTGCCGCTGCTGACGGCCCGCGCTTCGAAAGCCTTCCTCGAATATGCGCCGCTGCGCCCGAACACCCCCGACGAAAGCGAGCGCATCTACCGCAACCTGAGTTACGGCCCGCTGCTCGAAATGTTCATGATCGACATGCGCAGCTACCGCGGACCGAACACCGCCAACGATCAGCCGGTCGAGTCGGCAGACACGGCCTTGTTAGGCGCTGCGCAGATCGCATGGCTGGTGGAAGGCCTGAAGGCTTCGCGCTCGACCTGGAAGATCATCTCGGCCGACATGCCGCTCGGACTCGTGATCGCCGACGGCAAGGATCCGGGCGGGCGCGGCCGTTTCGAGGGCCCGGCCAACGCCGACGGACCGGCGCGCGGCCGCGAACTTGAAATCGCCCGGCTGCTGACGGCAATCAAGCGCGAGCACATCCGTAACGTAGTCTGGATCACCGCTGACGTGCACTACTGCGCGGCGCATTACTACGACCCGGCGCGCGCGCAGTACGGCGACTTCAGCCCATTCTGGGAGTTCGTCGCCGGCCCGCTGAATGCCGGCAGTTTCGGCCCCAACAAGCTGGACAGCACTTTTGGCCCGCAGGTCGTGTTTCAAAGGGCGCCGCCCGCGGCCAACACCTCGCCGCTGGCCGGCTTTCAATTTTTCGGCGAGATACAGTTGGACCCGCGCAGTCGCGAACTGTCCGTAGGCTTTATCGATATCCACGGCGCGGTGGTGTTCTCGAAAACGCTGGAGCCGCAGCGCGGCTGAGCCGGAACCGCAGCAGCGGTGCCTGATGCGCCGCCGCGCAATCAGGCGGCCTGCTTCAGGCTCGCCATGTCGATGACAAAACGGTACTTCACGTCGCTTTTGAGCATGCGCGCATACGCCTCTTCGATCTCGTCCATGCGGATCATCTCGATGTCCGAGACGATGCCGTGCTCGGCGCAGAAGTCCAGCATGTCCTGGGTTTCACGAATGCCGCCTATCAGCGAGCCAGCCAGTCGGCGGCGCTTCATGATCAGGTTGAAGACTCCGGGCGACGGGTGCGGGCTGGCCGGCGCGCCGCCCCGCGTCATCGTGCCGTCGAGCTTGAGCAGCACCAGAAACGCGTCGAGGTTGTGCGGCGCGGCAACGGTGTTCAGGATGAAGTCGAAACTGCCGGCGTGCGCCGCCATCTCATCGGCATTTTTCGACACCACCACCGCGCTGGCACCGAGCCGCAGCGCGTCGTCCCTCTTGCCGGCCGAGGTGGTGAACAGCACGACCTCCGCGCCCATCGCCGCAGCGATCTTCACCCCCATGTGGCCCAGCCCGCCCAGCCCGACGATGCCAACCTTGTGGCCCGGCCCCACGCCCCACTGCTTCAGCGGCGAATAGGTCGTGATGCCGGCGCACAGCAGCGGGGCGACGGCAGCGAGCTGCTTTTCGTCGTGCGCGATGCGCAGCACGAAGGATTCGCGCACCACCAGCTGGTTTGCGTAGCCGCCGTAGGTGTTGCCGCCGCCGCTTTGTTCGGGGCCGTTGTAGGTGCCGGTAAAGCCGTTGTCGCAATACTGCTCCAGGCCGTCGGCGCAGGGCTTGCAGTGCTGGCAGCTGTCCACCATGCAGCCCACGCCGACCAGTTCGCCGACCTTGAACTTGCTGACCTTATTACCAACGGAGGTGACCCGCCCGACGATTTCGTGGCCCGGCACGCAGGGGTAGACGGTGCCGCCCCATTCGTCTCTGGCGGTATGCAGGTCCGAGTGACAGACGCCGCAGTAAAGAATGTCCAGCGCGACATCGGTCGGGCCGGGGCTGCGCCGATCGATTGAAAAAGGCGCAAGCGGGCTGGTGGCCGATTGCGCGGCGTAAGCGAGGGATTCGGGCATATGAAAAAACTCCTTTTGGTGCGGCTCGGGCGGGTTGATCGGGGCGCGCCTTTGGGGCTGCGCGGCGTCGGAGAACTAAAAAAAAGCACTACCTGACACCGGGATGGGTCGCGGGCGAAAGACTTCTGCATTGCAAAAGAAGTGGGCCGCACACGTGACCCACTTTTGCGTCAACCCCATCAGGCACCCGGCGGAGCGATGGGCGAACGGTCAGGATGCAGGCGCCGGCCGACTGCGGAAGCAGCCTGCATCGATGAAATTCATTTCGGCGCACCTGGAATCACCACGATGCGGCCGCTGTCGGTTTGCGGCGTGACGCGCACCGGGCTGCCGTCGGCCGGCACCACCACGGTTTCGACTTCGCGTAGCACCCCGCCACCGCCGACGCTGCCCTTGGTTTCACCGATACCGGCTATCCGTGCCTGGCAGGCGATTTTTTCATCGCCTTGAAACACCTCGCAACGCTGCGCCGCGTTGGCACCGGGAGCGCCGTTGCTGTCGAGCTGCCCCGTACGCCGCTCGGCGCCGGCGTTGCGCGCCTCGCGCAGACAGGTTTCGCGGGCCTGCGGCGTCGAGCCGGTGTTGCAGGCCGCCACCTCGGCAGCCGTGTTGCCGCTGGCGTCTATGCCGGTGGTGCCGGTTGCGACCTGCGCCGAGGCCACCGTGGTCGCCGCAGCGGCCAGCGCCAGTGAGGCAACCGCGGCGAATTTCACGATGGCGCTGTGGCACGAACTGCTGGCCGGCGCCGTCGGGTCGAGGCGGCCGGCCGGAAGGGTTTGAGCTTGGTGGATGGAAAGAGGGTTCATTGAGGATTCCTGCGGAGCGGGTTTGAGAAACCCATGGCCTAATTTCGCCTTGGCACGGCGCGCCGCGTGCAGTCCAATGCGGCAGGCTGGCGTTTGGCGAGGCCGCGTCGTGCCGTAGGAGTCGTCTGGCAGCGGATGGGTTGCGGGCAGGTCTCACGCAGGCTGCGCGCCGATTGCGCGCCGGTTGCCCGACCGGGTTGCGGCCGTCAGGTCGCCCAGATGCGCGGCGGCGCGCCGTCCAGCGACCACAGCTCCTGGCGCCAGACTTGCCGGATCTGCCGCAGCAAACCGATGGCCGGCTCAACCATATCGGCCAGCACCCGCACCACGACCAGTTGCGCCGACGGGCTGGTCGCGCCCGCGCTCGCGGCCAGCGCATGGCTGGCGATCACGCCGCGCGCCAGGTCAAGCGCATGCTGTCGGCGCGGGCGCGCCAACGGGCTACCGCAGGCGAAGTACAGCGTGGCAAAACAGGCTTTGCCGGCCAGGCCGAGCGGGCTGTGCAGCAGCAGTTGGTCGTCGGCCCGGATGCGCGCCCGCTCCAGCCAGACGCCGGGCAGCGCGATGCACTGGATGAAGCACCCGCGCTCAAAAGGCTGGCCAGCGGCAGGCAGGCCGAGCGCGGTGACGTCCCAGCCCAGCATTTCGCCGCCGGGGGCCAGCTGCAGCGTCAACCGGTTTTCGGCCAGGCAGCCGCTGTAGGCAATCGACTCGAGCGGCAGCCATTCGTATCGCGCACCGGCGGCCAGCACAAGCCGGCTGCTTTGCACTGCAGGCAAACCTTCGGAGCGATAAAACCGGGTTGCGCCGGGCGTGGTCAGCAGGGCGTGGGCGCCTTCGCCGACCGAGACAGCCAGTTCGAGCTGGTCGCCGGCGACCAGCCCGCCCGGCGGATGCACCAGCACGTTGTGGCAGATGCCCGGGCCTTCGGGATAGAGGCTTTGCAGCACGCGCAACGGGCCGCTGTGCGCGAAACGCGCGACGGTCTTTTCGGCCTGGCGGGTGTAGGCGAGGGTCAGCGAGGCAGGCCAGGTCATGCGCGGCAGTTTAGCCGCCAGGCCCGGCTGGGCCGCCCCGCCAGCGGCGCGCGGCAGGCGGCTCCTCGCTATCAATTAAATAGCTGTTAACGCCCGTATTTGTTCGGCTTTAAGCCAGAATGGCTTGAGATTACGGGCCGACCGCTACTGGCTGGCTTTCGGCCACGCGCCGGGCCAGATGGGCCAGGGCTTCCTGCACCTGGTCGATCAGGATCAGGCACAGGTCGCCCGGCTTTAGCCGCTCCAGCGCGGTGTCGATGGCCAGAAACTCGCCGCGCACTTCATCGACCCGGCGGGTGCGGCCGGCATGCTGCAGGCCGGCCCGCAGCAGCGCCAGCACTTCGCCGTCGGCCCGGCCGCGCTGGGCTGCGTCTTCGTACAGCAGCACTTCGTCGAAGGCCCGGCCGAGGATGACGGTCTGCTCGGTGATATCCAGGTCGCGCCGGTCGCCAGCGCCGCTGATGACCACGCTGCGCACCTGACCGGGGCTGACCGGCATCGCATCGACGGCAGCGACCAGCGCCAGCATGGCGTCGGTGTTGTGGCCGTAGTCGGCGATCACCGTCGCACCCTTGTAGTCGAGCACGTTGAAGCGCCCCGGCGCGCCGTGTGCGTCGTTGACGAAGCTCCCCAGCGCGCTGCCTATGGTCTCCCAGGGCAGACCCACAGCCCAGGCGGCCGCCAGCGCAGCCATGACGTTCTCGACCTGAAAGCCGATGGTGCCGCCGCGCGTCACCGGTATGCCCTGCAGCGCCAGCCGCTCGACACGCGGGCCTTCGGCCGCAACCAGCATGGCGCCATCGACATAGACCACGCGGTGCCCCTGCGCCCGGTGCATGGCCATGACCGGATGGTGCCGGTCGGCCGCAAAAAAGATAACTTTGCCGGGGCAGCTTCTGGCCATGTCGGCCACCATCGCATCGGCCGCATTGAGCACCGCATAACCGGTCGGTGACACGTTCTGCACGATGGTGCGCTTGACCACCGCCAGGTCTTGCACCGTGGTGATGTAGTTCAGGCCGAGGTGGTCGCCTCTGCCGATGTTGGTGACGACGGCGACCTCGCAGCGGTCGAAGCCCAGGCCTTCGCGCAGCACGCCGCCGCGCGCGACCTCGAACACCGCGGCGTCCACATCCGGGTGCATCAGCACGGCTCGGGCGCTTTTCGGGCCGCTGCAGTCGCCGCTCTCGGTTTGCCGACCGTTGACGTAAACGCCGTCGGTGTTGGTCATGCCGACCCGCAGGCCGTGCGCCGCCAGCAGGTAAGTGATGAGCCGGGTAACCGTGGTCTTGCCGTTGGTGCCGGTAATCGCGACCAGTGGAATGCGGCCGTCGCTCCGGGCGTGCGCGGTGTGCGGAAACAGCGCGTCGATCATCGCGACGCCGACGGCGCGACCTTTGCCGTAGGACGGCGACAGGTGCATGCGCAGGCCCGGCGCTGCATTGACCTCGACGACGCCGCCGCGCTGCGCCTCCAGCGGCTTCAGCATGCTTTCGCAAATCATGTCCACGCCGCAGATGTGCAGGCCGACCATCTGCGCGGCGGCCACGGCACGCGCCGCAATGTCGGGGTGAACATCGTCGGTGACGTCCGACGCGGTGCCGCCGGTGCTCAGGTTGGCGTTGCTGCGTAACACGACGCGGGCACCGCGCGCCGGCACGCTGTCCGGGCCGAGGCCATTTGCGGCAAGCAGCCCAATGGCAATGTCGTCGAAGCGGATTTTGGTCAGTGCGGTGGCATGGCCTTCGCCGCGCCTCGGGTCGCGGTTGACGATTTCGACCAGCTGCGCCACCGAATGCGTGCCGTCGCCGACGACCTGCGGCGGGTCGCGCCGCGCCGCTGCGACCAGCTTGTCGCCGACCACCAGCAGGCGGAAATCGCTGCCGGGCAGAAAGCGTTCGACCATCACGTCACCGTAGCCGGCGGCGGCTGCAAACGCCGTGTCGAGCTGGGCGCGGCTGGCAATGTTGACGGTCACCCCCTTGCCCTGGTTGCCGTCCTGCGGCTTGACGACGACCGGCAGGCCGACTTCAAGCGCGGCAGCCCAGGCGTCGTCAGCGTCCCGCACCGGCCGGCCCCACGGCACCGGCACGCCAGCGGCACGCAGCAGTTTTTTGGTCAGGTCTTTGTCTTGGGCAATCGACTCGGCCACCGCGCTGGTGCTGTCGATCTCGGCAGCCTGGATGCGGCGCTGGCGCGAGCCCCAGCCGAGTTGCACCAGGCTGCCGCGCGTCAGGCGCCGGTACGGAATACCGCGTGCCACCGCCGCATCGACGATGGCTGCGGTACTCGGGCCGAGGCGTTCGTCTTCGTCGAGGGCGCGCAACTGCGCAATCGCCGCTCCGAGATCAAAATCGCTGCCGCCCAGCGCGGCTGCGATCAATTGCTGGGCGAGGGTCAGGGCCAGCCGGCCGACCGGCTCTTCGCTGTATTCGACGACGACCTGAAAGGTGCCCGGCTCCAGGGTCGCGGCGGTCTGGCTGAAAGTGACCGGGCAGCCGGCTGCCGCCTGCAATTCAAAGGCGGCGTATTCGAGCACCGTGGCCAGCGACACTTTGCTGGCGGTGGTCGGCGGGCCGAACAGGCCAACGCCGGGAAACAGGTGGCGTAGCCGGGCCTCAAAGCCGGGCAGCTCGCCAATGGCGCATTCGGCTGGCTCGCAGGCGACGACGGCTTCAAGAGCGGTGTGGCGACTCCAGAGGTTGGGGCCGCGCAGGGCGCGGATGCGGGAGACGTTCATCGGGCTGCTCCAGCAGTCGGTTTGTCGTTGGGGGCAAAGGCTTCGATGCCGGCCCCGATCAGGTTCAGTGGAATGCCCAGGGCCCAGGCGGCGCCGGTAGCCGCCAACAGCATGGCGTCGGAGAAGGCGCCACCGGCATGGCGTTTGCGCCAGCGGCCGACGCTGGCCAGGCCCGGCAGGAAGACCTCGCTGGTACCGGTGGCCAGCACGATTCGGTCCTCCCGGATCGTCAGCGCCCGGCCGCCGGACTGACGGTGCGGAGCCATCGATTTGCAATCGGGATCGGCGCTGTAGAGCAGCACCTCGCCGTCGCACAGCGGCACCATGTCCAGCAGGCCGGGCTCGGCATGCAGCACGGCGGCGCCCAGCGGCAGCACCGCATCGACCTGCGCCCGCAGCACCCGGAACATCTGCTCGGGCCCGTCCACATCGAACTCAGCCAGCGGGCCGTTGCCCGACAGGTCGGTGACGACGCCGATCTGGCAGCGGTCGTAAGCCAGGCCGTCGTGCAGGATCGAGGCGGCGCTGTTCTCGAACACCGCAGCCTGCACCGCGCGGTTGATCAGCAGGCGCTGGCCGGCTTCCCAAGTGGCGCTGGGCAGCGGGTCGATGCAGCGCTCATCGAGAAACAGGCCGGCGGCGCAAGCCAGGCCGGTGGGCCGGCCCGACAGGTGCAGCAGCCAGGCGACGAGTTGGGCGATGCCAGTGTTGCCGTGGGCGCCGGCCACCCCGACCAGCGGAATGCGGCCGACCGGCTGAGCCTGGGTCGGCTCGCCGGCGTTCGACTCGGGCAGTTCGGGGAACAGGTGCGCGCAGATCGCCTGGCCGACTGGGCGCGGAGCCCCGGCAGCGGGTTTCAGGTGCATCAGCAGGCCGGGTCCGGCGTTGACTTCGACAATCGCGCCGCCCTGGGCCTGCAGCGGCCGTGAAATGTCCTGTGCCACGACGTCGATACCGGCGATGTCCACCCCGACCACGCGGGCGGCCAGCCCCACCACATACGCGACCTCCGGGTGAACTTCGTCGGTGCAGTCGATGGCCACGTTGCCGTTGCGCTGGATCAGCACCGCGCGCCCGGCGGCCGGCACGGCGTGCGGGCTCAGGCCCTGGCGTTCGAGGTCGAGCACGATGGCTTCGTCGCTGCCGGTTTCGATCAGCCCGAGCGGACAGGTTTCGGCCAGACCCCGGCGCGGGTCGGTGTTGAGCTGGGCGTCGACCAGCATGCTGACGCTGGACACCCCGTCGCCGGTGACCCAGGCGGCTTCGCCGCGGGCCGCCGCGACGACCTTGCCGCCGACCACCAGCAGCCGGTGTTCGTGGCCGCGAACAAAGCGCTCGACCATGACCTCGCTGCCATGCTGCGCGGCCAGCGCAAAGGCTTTTTCGATGTCGCCCTGGGTGTGCAGGTCCAGCGACACGCCGCGCCCGTGGTTGGCGTCGGTCGGCTTGACGACTACCGGCAAGCCGACCTCCTGCGCCGCGTCCCAGGCGGCCTCGGGGCTGGCGACGATTTCGCCCTCCGGTACCGGTACGCCGCAGTTGATCAGCAGGCTTTTGGTCAGGTCCTTGTCGCTGGCGATGCCTTCGGCGATGGCGCTCGACGCGTCGGTTTCGGCGGTCCAGATGCGGCGCTGCGCCGCGCCGTAGCCGAGCTGTACCAGGTTGCCGGCGTTCAGCCGGATGTGCGGAATGCGCCGCTCGGTGGCCGCCGCGACGATGCAGGCGGTGCTCGGGCCGAGGTAGCAGTCTTCAACCCGGGTGTGGATCGCCGCGACCGCCATTTGCACCTCGACCGCGCCGAAGGGCGTGTCGTTGATGCAGGCCATCAGCAGCCGATGGCCTTCGGCGAGGGCGCAGCGGGCGACCTGCTCGTCGCGTGCCCGGAACACCATGCGGTACACCCCGGGCTTTGACGTGCTGCGGGTCTGGCCGAAGCCGGTCGGCATGTCGGCCAGGTTGAGCAGCTCGATCACCACATGTTCGAGCACATGGCCCAGCCAGGTGCCCTCATGCAGGCGCTGCAGGAAGCCGCCGGGCTCGCCGACGCCGCAGGTGTGCTCGGCCAGCGCCGGCATCAGGCCGATCAGCCGGGCATTGAAGCCTGGCAGCGCGCTGGTTGGAAAGTCTTCCAGCGGGCCGAGGTCCAGCCAGGTTTCAAGCACTGGCCGGTAGGTCCAGTAATTGGGGCCGCGTAAATAATTGATGCGCAGCAGGGCGATGTCGGCGTGTTGGTGTCTCATTGTTTTCAGTTGGCGGGCCGGGCGGTTGCGTCTTTGGTGCGCGACCGCCTGGCCGATGTCTCCAGGCTTTTGCAAGCTCTCCCTGGTCCCGGCG
>JAJAYS010000211.1 GCA_026786065.1 Polaromonas sp. | reverse complement strand
TAACCCTAACCCTAACCCCAGCCCTCTCCCCGAGGGAGAGGGAAGAAGAACTGCAGGCGCGAGCACCAAAGTGGTTACGAGGTCCCGGCCTCACAGCGTCAAAGAATCAACAGCGCCCGGAAGTCGTTGACGTTGGTGTGCGTTGGTCCGGTGGTCACCAGATCGCCCAGCGGGGCAAAGTAGCCGTAGGCGTCGTTGCGGTCGAGGAAGTCGGCGACCTTGCGGCCCGCTGCGGCGCTGCGGGCCAGCGTGTCGGGCGCGACAAAGGCGCCGGCGTTCTCCTCCATGCCGTCGATGCCGTCGGTGTCGGCCACCAGCGCGAAAACTCCCGGCTGGCCCTGCAGCGCCAGCGCCAGCCCGAGGCAGAACTCGCCAGCCCGGCCGCCCTTGCCGCGCACCGCGCCTTCTTTGACCGGCCTGACGGTGACGGTGGTTTCACCGCCGCTCAAAATGACGCAGGGCCTGCTGAACGGCTGGCCCTTCAGCGCCACGGCTCTGACCAGCGCCGCATGCACCTTGCCGACTTCGCGCGATTCGCCTTCCATTTCGTCGCTGAGGATGTGGGCTTCGATTCCCGCCCGCCGCGCCGCCGGCGCGGCGGCGTCGAGCGACTGCTGCGGCGTCGCGATCAGGTGAACCTCGTGCCCGTCGAACAACGCGTCGCCGGGCTTGGGCGTTTCCAGCGCACCCGATGCCAGCCGGGCCTGCACTGCGGCGGGCAGCGCGATGCCGTAACGCTGCAAAATCGCCAGCGCGTCGGCGCAGGTCGTGACGTCGGGTACGGTCGGGCCACTGGCGATCACCGAAGGCGCGTCGCCGGGCACGTCGCTGATGGCCAGCGTGACCACCCGCGCCGGCGCACACGCCGCAGCCAGCCGGCCACCCTTGACGCGCGAAAGGTGCTTGCGCACGCAATTCATCTCGCCGATGTTGGCGCCCGAATCAAGCAGTTGCTGGTTGATGCGCTGCTTGTCTTCAAAGCTCAGCCCGTTGGCCGGCAAGGTCAGCAGGGCCGAGCCACCGCCCGAGATCAGGCACAGCACCAGATCGTCCGGGCTCAAGCCTTGCACCATCTCCAGGATGCGCTGCGAAGCCTGCAAGCCGGCTGCGTCGGGCACCGGATGCGCGGCTTCAACGATTTCGATGCGCGGCCTCAGCCCGGCGGGGCGTGGCGGAATGTGAAGATAACGGGTGATGACCAGCCCTTCGAGCGGTGCGTCCGCCGGCCACAGGGCCTCGACCGCCTGCGCCATTGAGCCTCCGGCTTTACCGGCACCGACCACGACGGTGCGGCCTTTGGGCGGCGCCGGCAAATAAGCGGCGGTGTTTTGCAGCGGCAGAGCGCGCGCGACGGCCGCTTCAAACAGGTACTCCAGGAACTGGCGGGGCTGACTGACGGGGTCGGGAACGGTCATTTTTAACCTTGGCGTGGCAGTGGCGTCCATCAAGGACGCCCAAAAAAAACTTCAAAAAATGCATGGCAGGCCGGCCGCATGTTCGACATATTCTCTCCGGAACCGCCCGAACTTTCGCCAATTTTGACGGCTCGCCAAAACAAGGCCTGCCCGGTGGCCTTGCTGCTCGGGCTTGCGTTGCAGAGGGGAAGCGAGCCCGAGGCCCTGCGACTACTTCTTGACCCCCAGCCCCAGCAGCTTCGCCCCCTCGACATACACCTTGGTGTGCTCGGCCATGAAAGCGACCATTTGCGGCACGCCGATGTTGACCAGCTCAAAGCCGCTCTTGGCAGCGAGTTCCTTCATCTCGGCTTCGGCGTTCAGCGCAGCCCACATGTCGCTCATCTTTTTGCGGGCCTCGGGTGGCGTCGATTTCGGCATGCCGATCCCGCGGTACGCACCATCGACCCAATCGACACCCAACTCCTTGAAGGTCGGCACGTCCGGCATCAAGGGGTGGCGCTTGTCCATCGCGACGGCCAGCGCGCGCACCTTGCTCTTGTTGGCAATCGCGAACGGCGTGTAGGTCACAGCGCCGTCGATCTGGCCGCCGACCACGGCGAGCGCCATGTCGCCCGTGCCTTTGTAGGGCACATAGGTGCTCTTGATGCCGAACTGGGCGTTTAGCCGCTCGTGCGACGCGTGGTTGGCCGAATTCAATCCCGAGCCGCCGAGGTTCATCTTGCCAGGGTCTTTTTTGGCTGCGGCTATGAACTCGGCGAAGCTCTTGTAGGGGCTGGCTTCGGGTACCTCCAGCGCGTCCGGCGTGAAGTGAAACCAGTACACCGGCGTCACGTCGGCCGTTTTGTATTGCACCTCGCCTTCAATGGGCTGAAACACGATGTGCGGCAGGTTGATGCCGACGACGTTGACGCCGTCACCGGGCAGGCTGTTCATCTGCGACCACATCAGGCCACCACCGGCGCCAGCCTTGTACTGGATGATGGTGTCGATGGCCGGGCATTTTTTCTTCAGCACCACCTGCTGGTGGCGTGCCGAAAGGTCGGACTCGCCGCCGGGCGGAAAGGCCTGCCAGTACATCACGCTCTTGTCAAAACAGGTCGGCGCGGCGGCCGGCGCCGCCGGGGCCTGGGCCAGAACGGCGGGGGCGATGCAGACGCTGACGAGGGCCAGCAAGTTGCAAAGGGTGACCTTCATGGGTGTCTCCGGTTTGGGTTGGGGGCAACGGGTTCGCAAAAAGTTCGCAAAAGGATTTGGTGGCCCTTCAAGCAGTCTGCTTTAGCAAGCGACAAACCGCATCGGTAACTTCCTCAGTGGTGGCTTTGCCACCGAGGTCGCCGGTGTGCAGTTTGGTGTCCGCGGTCACGGTCTCTATGGCCTGCATCAGTTTTTGCGCGGCGGCTGACTCGCCGAGGTGCTCCAGCAGCATCACGCAGCTCCAGAAGGTGCCGACCGGGTTGGCCAGGCCTTTTCCCATGATGTCGAAGGCCGAGCCGTGGATAGGCTCGAACATGCTCGGGTAGCGGCGCTCGGGGTCAAGGTTGCCGGTCGGTGCAATGCCCAGGCTGCCGGCCAGCGCGGCGGCGAGGTCGCTGAGCACGTCGGCATGCAGGTTGGTGGCGACCAGCGTGTCGAGCGAAGCCGGGCGGTTGACCATACGGTCGGTGCAGGCATCGACCAGCACCTTGTCCCAGGTGACGCCGGGGAACTCATGGCTGATCTGCAGCGCAATCTCGTCCCACATCACCATCGCGTGGCGCTGCGCGTTGGACTTGGTGACCACCGTCAGCAGCTTGCGCGGCCGCGACTGCGCGAGCTTGAAGGCAAAACGCATGATGCGCTCGACGCCGACGCGCGTCATCATGCAAACGTCGGTGGCCACTTCAATCGGGTGGCCCTGATGCGCCCGGCCGCCTACACCCGAATATTCGCCTTCGGAGTTTTCGCGCACGATGACCCAATCGAGGTCTTCACGCCGGCAGTTGCGCAGCGGCGAGGTGATGCCGGGCAGGATGCGCGTCGGCCGCACGTTGGCATATTGATCGAAGCCCTGGCAGATCTTGAGCCGCAGGCCCCACAGCGTGATGTGGTCTGGAATGTGCGGGTCCCCGGCCGAGCCGAACAGAATGGCGTCGCGGTCTTTCAGGTCTTTGAGGCCGTCGTCGGGCATCATCACGCCGTGTTCGCGGTACCAGTCGCCGCCCCAGCCGAAGGATGTGAACTCGAATTTGAAACTGCTGTGCGCTGCGGCCAGCACCTCAAGCACTCTCTGCCCGGCAGGAACGACTTCCTTGCCGATGCCGTCGCCGGGGATGCAGGCGATGTCGTAGGTTTTCATCGGATTTCCTTGTTGCTTGATTGAATAAATGCGGGGTGCAGGGCGCGTCAAGGTCACCTGAAAATCAGGTGGGCGCCAGTCGCACGGTGCGAGAACTTTTTACGAACCTGCGAAAGACTTTAGCGCTTTCAACGCGCATTGAAGTGCTTAAAGTAACAGCATTGTTTACTTCAAATTGATAATGAACACCACTGACCGGCCAGCTTCGAGCGCGCCTGCAGGCGCCCCGTCCGAGATGGCGTTTTTCAGCCGGCTGGCGGGACTCGGAAGCTTTTCAGCCACCGGCCGTGAGCTGGGGCTGACCACCGCCGCCATCAGCAAGCGGCTGGCCCAGATGGAAGCCCGGCTCGGGGTGCCGTTGCTCAACCGCACCACGCGCCGGACCAGCCTGGCCCACGAGGGCGAGATCTACCTCGGCCATGCACGGCGCATTCTGGCGGACATCGACGACATGGAGCAACGGGTGTCAAGCTCTGCAGCCGCACCCAAAGGCTTGCTGCGCGTCAACGCCACGCTGGGTTTTGGCCGCAGCCATGTGGCGCCGCTGATATCGCGCTTCGTCAAAGCCCATCCTGATGTGCAGGTCCAACTCCAGTTGTCCGTCAACCCGCCGCCGCTGACAGAAGACGCCTTCGACGTTTGCATCCGCTTTGGCGAGCCACCCGACGCGCGGGTGATCGCCCGGAAAATTGCGCCCAACCGGCGGCTGCTGTGGGCCTCGCCGACTTATCTGGCAAAGCACGGCACGCCGAAGGTTCCGAACGATCTGACGCGGCACAACTGCATCGGCATTCGCCAGGGAGACGACGCGTACGGCGTCTGGCGTTTGACTTCGGGCAAGCGCAGCGAAGCCGTCAAGGTACGCGGCAACCTCAGCACCAGCGACGGCGAGATTGCCGTCAGCTGGGCGCTGGACGGCCAGGGCATCCTGATGCGCGCCGAGTGGGACATCGCCCGGTATCTGCGCAGCGGCCGGCTGCGTCAGGTACTTGAAAACTACCAGACGCCGCCGGCCGACATTCACGTCGTGTACCCGCAGCGCCATGCGCTGTCCGCAAGGGTCAGGGCCTTCGTCGAATTCATGGCCCGGCACTTTGAAAAGTCATCGACCCGGGCGGCGGGCCTGATGAATAATTGGTAAGGCCAGCCAGGGCGCGCAAGCCGTCAAGCCCGCCTGATCCGCGCCGCGCCGCTGGCCACCGATGCCTTTTTGGTGTGCGTGCTTGAAGTCGGCTCGCGCACGCGATGCGTGCCAGCCTTCGGCCACCGCCGCACCAAAGCGATCACCCAAAGTGACCACGCGAACTTATCTCAACGAGAACCCTTCATGTCCATCCGCATCATCGACGTCCGCGAAATCACCAAGCCGATCGCCTCGCCGATCCGCAATGCCTATATCGACTTCTCAAAAATGACGACCAGCCTGGCTGCGGTGGTGACCGATGCTTTTCGCGATGGCAAGCGTGTGGTCGGCTATGGTTTTAATTCCAACGGGCGTTACGGCCAGGGCGGGTTGATCAGGGAGCGCTTTGCGCCACGCCTGCTGGAAGCCGATCCGCCGTCGCTGCTCGACGCGGCCGGAACCAATCTCGACCCGGATCGCGTCTGGGCCGCGATGATGCAAAACGAAAAGCCGGGCGGCCACGGCGAGCGCTCGGTGGCCGTCGGCACGCTGGACATGGCGGTCTGGGACGCGGTGGCCAAAATTGCCGGCAAACCGCTGTTCCGGCTGCTGGCCGAGCGCCACGGCCTGGTGGCCGACCCGAAGGTGTTCGTCTATGCGGCTGGCGGTTACTACTACCCCGGCAAGGACATGTCGGCGCTGCGCGGCGAGATGCGCAGCTACCTGGACCGGGGTTACACCGTCGTCAAGATGAAGATAGGCGGCGCAACGCTGGCCGAAGACCGCAGCCGGATCGAAGCGGTGCTGGACGAACTGGGCAGCCAGGGCCGGCTGGCGGTCGATGCCAATGGCCGCTTCGACCTGGAGACCGCGATTGCCTACGCGAAGATGCTGCGCGACTACCCGCTTTTCTGGTACGAAGAAGCCGGCGACCCACTGGACTACACGCTGCAGGCGACACTCGCCGATTTTTACCCCGGCGCTATGGCGACCGGCGAAAACCTGTTCAGCCACCAGGACGCCCGCAACCTGATTCGCCATGGCGGCATGCGGCCCGACCGGGACTGGCTGCAATTCGACTGCGCGCTGTCGTATGGCCTGTGCGAGTACCAGCGCACGCTGGAGGTCATCCAGGCCCACGGCTGGTCGCCCCGGCGCTGCGTGCCGCACGGCGGGCACCAGATGTCACTAAATATCGCGGCTGGCCTCGGGCTGGGCGGCAACGAAAGCTACCCCGACCTGTTCCAGCCCTACGGCGGTTTCCCCGATGGCGTGCGGGTCGAGGCCAGCCACATCACGATGCCCGAGCTGGCTGGCATCGGCTTTGAGGGCAAGCGCGATCTCTATGCGGAGATGCAGCGTTTGGCGGATTGACGGCCCTGGATTGCCGGCACCGCACGCCTGGTCGGCGCTTTCGGCGACGCTGTGTGAATGCCAGAGCGCCGGCCTGCAACGCCAACAGCCGAACCAGCGAAAATCATTGCCGATTCATAGAAATACCGAATGAATACGGGCGTTAAAAGCTATGAATTTTGTAGCGAAAAGATGGGCCGAAGCCGCCTCTGCTCTTGATCCCGATCTGCCAAGGCACGAACTCGTAGTCGCCCAGGCCCAAAAGTTCGCTCTTTGACGCCTCGCCCGAGGCGGTGCGCAGAAACAGCTCGAAAATCTTCTGGTACATCTGCTGCACGCTGACGGTGCCGTCGAGAATCTCGCCGCAGTTGATGTC
>JAJAYS010000210.1 GCA_026786065.1 Polaromonas sp. | reverse complement strand
GTCGACACGCCCGCCATTTTCGAGCTGAAGCCCGAAGGCAGCTCACTGGCGGAAATCGTGGCCATTGGCGGTGGCGGCCGTGTGCATGCCAACCTGACCGCTGCGCAGCGCGAACGCATCGACCCCACCCGGCCCAAGTCGCCGCGGCAAGTGATGACGGTGGAATTGAGCGAGGCCTCGCGCACGCCGATGCGCGACGGCGACATCCTCACCGTGTTCCCAGTGGCGGCGCAATTCGCCAACGCCGTGACGCTGCGTGGCAACGTCGCGCAGGCGCTGCGCTATCCCTACACGCCGGGCATGCGAATCAGCGACCTCATCCCCGAACGTGAAGCGCTGATCACGCCCGACTACTACATCCGCAAGAACCGTCTGGTGCAGTTCACCGCGCCGCGCAGGGTCGGCTCGGCAGAGGCCGAACAGACGGTGCGCAACCTGGTAGACGAACCCAACTGGGAATACGCGACTGTCGAGCGCCTGGACGCCAACCGCATCACCACACGCTTGCTGTCGTTTCATCTGGGTAAGGCCGTGATCGACCAAGACCCGGCCAACGACCTCGTGCTGGAGGCGGGCGACGTCGTCACCATCTTCGGCAGCAAGGACATCCGCGGCCCGCAGGCGCGCGCCAACCGGCTGGTGCGAATAGAGGGCGAAGTTGACCGGCCCGGCGTCTACCAGCTGCAGGCAGGCGAGACGCTGCGCGGGCTTATCACCCGGGCCGGTGGCTTCACGCCGCAAGCCTACGTCTATGGCCTGGAGTTCAGCCGCGAGGAGACTCGCAAGCAACAGGTTGAAAATCTGGCGGCCGCCACGGCGCGGCTGCAAGCGCTGTCGGCAACGCAGTCTGCGCGCGCTGCCGCGAACCGGCGCGACGACAGCACTGCGGCTGCAGATGCCGCGGTCAGCACGGCCGCTACGCAGGCGCAGCTGGCGCGGCTGGCGCGAATCGAGCCCAACGGCCGCATTGCACTGGAACTGGAGCCCTCGGCCGCATCGCTGGACGCCCTGCCGGATGTGCCGCTGGAAGACGCCGACAAAATCAGAGTGCCGGCGAGGCCGGCGTTCGTCACCGTGGCCGGCGCGGTGGTGAACAACAACGCTTTCTTGTGGAAGACCGGTCGGAGAGCCGGCGACTACGTGCGGCTGGCAGGGCTGGACGAAGGCGCCGAGGTTTCGAACATGTTCATCCTGAGGGCGGACGGCACCGTGCGGCATGCCAACAGCGAACGCGGCCTTTTCGGCAGTGGCGGGCTGCAATCGCAACTGCTCTATCCGGGCGACGCGGTGGTGGTTCCGAACCAGCTCGACTACGAGACCTGGGGGCGGGCGCTGGTGCGCAACTTGAAGGACTGGTCGCAGATCTTCTCGCAGTTCGGGCTTGGGGCGGCGGCCATCAAGACCCTCAGGAATTGACATGACAGCACCCGCACCGCCGGACGTTGAGGCCGCGGAAGACGACGGTCTGGATTTGTTCGACCTGCTGATGCCCATCGCACAGCACCTGAAACTGCTGGTTATCGGGCCGCTGCTGGCTGGCTTGGCCGCACTGGGCATCACGTATCTGATCGCTCCGACCTTCACCGCCACGACCACATTTTTGCCGCCCCAGCAGCAGCAGAGTGCTGCCGCCTCGGCGCTGGCTTCACTGGGCGCTCTCTCTGGACTTGCAGGCGCGGCAGGTGGCATCAAGAGCCCCGGCGACCAATATGTGGCGCTGATGCAAAGCGTTTCGGTGACCGACCGTTTGGTCGACAAATTCAAACTGATGGGCGTGTACGAGGCCGAGCACCGATTCGAGGCGCGCAAGGAACTGGCCAGCAACGTGCGCATCACACTCGGCAAGAAAGACGGGCTGATCACCGTCGCGGTGGACGATGTGGACCCGCAGCGCGCCGCCGACATGGCCAATCGTCACGTCGAAGAACTGCGCCGCGTGACGAGCGAACTGGCTTTGACCGAAGCGCAGCAACGCCGCGTGTTTTTCGAAAGCCAACTCAAGGAAACGCGCGACAAGTTGGTCAGCGCGCAACAGGCCCTGCAAAGCAGCGGCTTCAGCCCCGGCGCACTGCGCGCTGAACCCAGGGCTGCCGCCGAAGGCTACGCTCGGCTCAAGGCCGAAACCACCGCCGCAGAAGTGCGCCTGCAGACGCTGCGCCGGGGCTTGGTCGACACCGCCCCCGAGGTACAGCAGCAGCAAACCCTGCTCGCCGCGCTACGGGCCCAGGTGACAAAACTCGAAACCAGCATCGACGTGCCGCGCGACGGCGACTACGTGGGCAAGTACCGCGAGTTCAAGTACCAGGAGACACTGTTCGAACTTTTCTCTCGCCAGTACGAACTGGCCCGGCTGGACGAGAGCCGCGAGGGCGCGTTGATCCAGGTGGTGGACGTGGCCACGAAGCCGGAGTGGAAGAGCAAGCCCAAGCGGGGGCAGGTAGCGTTGGTCGCTACGCTCGCCGCAGCGATTTTTCTGGTCGCCTTCGTCCTGGTGCGCCACGCCTGGCGGCGGGGTGCTACGCAACCAGAAACGGCCGAGAAGTTGGCGCGGCTGCGGCTGGCCTTGCGCGGGCGTTGAGCCAGGGTTGGGGCTGGGCCTGCGCCCACGTGTTACACGTTACGCGTTACGAGCCCCAAGGGTTCAAGAGCGCAACGCCTGCTGCTTCAGAGGGCTGCAATCGGTAATGAACAAGGGCCGTTCCTGGCCGCAGCCGCTGGCATCCTGATTGAATTCGCTGCTCGACAGGGTGGCGATGGTCACGGTCGCACCGCCCTATTTGGGATCGACATAGAAACATTACTACATCGGCCACTGCCGCAACGGCTGCGGGCTCGCGCGCCGACGCACCCTGGTCAGTTTTGATCACTGGAGACTCTTAAGATATATTTTTGCTATACAGCAAAGGAGTAGCAATGGAAACCGCGAAAGTGTTTTGGTCTGGCCGCTCGCAAGCGGTGCGTTTGCCCAAGGACTTTCGGGTTGAGGGCTCGGAGGTGCGCATTCGCCGTCACGGCGCAGCCGTGATCCTGGAACCCATCCCCATGGACTGGACTTGGCTTGACGCACTCGTCGGTCCTGTCGATGCTGACTTTGGGCAGGCGGCTTCGGAAAAGCCAACGCCGCAGGAGCGTCCGGATCTGGACAAGGTGTTCAGTGGCTGATGCGTTACCTGCTCGATACCAACGCCGTCATCGCGTTGCTTAACGACTCCGAAGGGCAGGTCTCGCAAAGGGTGCGAACGCTGCTGCCGGCCGACTTTGGCCTGTCGTCTATCGTGATGCACGAGTTGTATTTCAGCGCCTACAAGAGCCAGCGATGCGACCGGAACCTGGATTTCGTAGACAAGCTTCGCTTCGAGGTCGTGCCCTTTGAACAAGAGGATTCGCGCCATGCCGGAGACATCCACTGTGCCCTGGCTGCACAAGGCGTTCCGATTGGCGGGTAC
>JAJAYS010000209.1 GCA_026786065.1 Polaromonas sp. | reverse complement strand
TCAGCTACCGGGCCAGTCTCGACGCGATTCGCGCCTGGAAGGCCCATGCAGAACACCTGCTCGCACAACAAGACGGTCGCGCGCTGTTCTACCGCCATTACAAGACCCGCATCGCCCGCGTCGAGCGCGATTACAGCTTCGACGGCGACTCCGACGGCGGATTCAAAGCCGGCTGGGCCGACCCGCTGCGCGCCATGTAGCCAGCGTATCCCCGAGCCCGCAATTCGCACGCAGGGCACCCGCCGCAGCCGTAGCCCCAGTCGTGCCGGTGTACCCGGTCGCCCAGGTAGCAGGTATGCGTGTGCTCGACGATCAACTCGACCAGGGCCTGCCCGCCGCGAAGCACGCCCGACTGCTCCCCCAGCGCATGCGCCATCGCCCAGGTGTCGGCCTTGTCGATCCACATCAGCGGCGTGGCGATCAGGAAGCGCTTGTCCATGCCCAGCGACAGCGCCAGCTGCATCGCCTTGATGGTGTCGTCGCGGCAATCCGGGTAGCCTGAAAAGTCGGTCTCGCAGACGCCGGTGACCAGCACCTGCAAATCGCGCCGGTAGGCCAGCGCGGCAGCCAGCGTCAAAAAAAGCAGATTGCGGCCCGGCACAAAGGTGTTGGGCAGTCCAGAGCTTTCCATCTTGAAAGCCACGTCGCGCGTCAGCGAGCTGTCGCTGACCTGGCCGAGCACCGCGAGGTCTAGCAGGTGGTCTTCGCCGAGCCGGCCGGCCCACTGCGGGAACTGGCGCTTGATCTCGCGCAGCACATTCAGGCGTGCGTCCAGCTCGACCCTGTGGCGCTGGCCGTAGTCGAAGGCGACGGTTTCGACCCGCTGGTACTTCTCCAGCGCCTCGGCCAGGCAGGTGGTGGAGTCTTGCCCGCCGGAAAACAGAACCAGTGCAGAGGTGTGCATGCTCTCGCCTACCTGAGCAGGCCGCGACCGGCCAAGTTGCGCATCAAGGCCACCACGCCGAAGGTCCAGGGTGCGGCGCGATCCGACGTGGTGACGCGGTTGACCAGCGTGCCGAGCTGCGGCGTGGAGACCGCCACCAGGTCGCCGACTGCATGCGTGAAGCCCAGCCCCGGTCCGTGCCGGTCTTGCGTCGGCGCGAACATCGTGCCGAGAAACAGCATGAAGCCGTCGGGGTACTGGTGGTTCGGACCAATCGCCTGGCCGACCAGATCAAGCGGGTCGCGGCTGATTTTTTTGAGCGAACTGAAGCCGGTCATCTCGAACGGCACCGGCTGCTCCGGCCCGAGCACCGTCATCGTCAGGTCGCACTGGCGTACGTCGGCCATCGTGAAGTCCTCGTCGAACAGCCGAATGAACGGGCCGATCGCACACGAGGCGTTGTTGTCTTTGGCCTTGCCGAGCAGCAGCGCGCTGCGGCCTTCAAAGTCGCGCAGATTGACGTCGTTGCCCAGCGTGGCGCCGACGGTTTCGCCGCGCGAATTGACCGCCAGCACGATCTCGGGCTCCGGGTTGTTCCAGCTGCTTTGCGGATGCAGGCCGACCTCGGCGCCGGTGCCGACCGCACTCATCGGCTGGCTCTTGGTAAAAATTTCGGCGTCGGGGCCGATGCCGACTTCCAGATACTGCGACCACACGCCTTGCGCGATCAACACCTCCTTGAGCTGCGCCGCTTCAGGCGAGCCGGGCTTGACGCGGGCAAGGTCTGCGCCGATCACTGCCACCACCGCCGCCCGCACCGCTTCGGCCTTGCCGGCGTTGCCGCGCGCCTGCTCCTCGATCACGCGCTCCAGCATCGATTCGACAAACGTCACCCCGGCGGCCTTGATCGCCTGCAGGTCGCAGGGCGCCAGCCAGTGGGGTTGCGCCGCATCGTGCCGGCCGGCCGCCGAATTGGCCAGCACGGCGGCCGTGTCGGCCAGGCGCGGCAGCGCAGCCTGGGCGGCGCGAAGGGTGCCTGCGAGATCGGGAATCTCCAGCAACTCGCTGCAGGTGGCAGCCAGCGACGACAGGTCGAACACGCCGTCTGGCGTGACCCGCACCAGCACCGGCCCGGTACCGGGCAGAAAGAGTCGGCCGACCAGCAGCGCGCTTTCCGCGTCGTTGGGTAGCGCGGTGGCGATGGCGAGGTGTGGGTGCATGGCGTTGGGGTGGTGGCAGTGCTGCGAAAGGGCAGTACGCCCATTTTCGCCGATGCGGCTGGCCGATGCTGCCAGCCGATGTGGGCCGGCGTGGGCCGGCGTGGGCTGGTGCCGGGCGGTGCTGGCCGGCGTGTCCAGACCGCAGTCGCTATAGTTTAAATAGCGTGTTACGCTGGTATTTGCTGGGTTTAAGCCGATTTTTCTTTAAATTTTTGGCTGTTTAGCGGTGCCCGCCACAAAGCCTGCACACCGCGCCCGCCGACCTCCGTGCTACAACAGGCCGTGTCCTTTCCGCCCGACTCGCAGTCTGATTCGCCCAACCAGCCCACGCCGACGCCGCCTGGGCCAGCCGCGCCGCCAGCCGAGCGCGACGCGCTGATCGACGCGCTGCGCGGTGCCGCGCTGCTCGGCATCGCCATCGTCAATGCCCCGGCGATCGCCATCGCCTCGGTCGGCTTCAGCGATGCGTCGCTGGCCAGCGCTTTCGACCGGGCCGTCGCGCTTGCGGCAATTGCGCTGATCCAGTCTAAGTTCTACCTGATCTTTTCATTCCTGTTCGGCTACAGCCTGCCCTACACGCTGCAAAACCAGGGCCGTGGCCCGCAGCCGCGCCTGCGCCGGCGGCTCGCCGGGCTGGCCTTGCTCGGGCTGCTGCACGGGCTCTTGCTGTTCTCGGGCGACATTTTGCTGCTGTATGCCGCCGTCGGTGCGGTGATGCTGCTGGTCGTCGGCCGCTCCGACCGCGTGGTGCTGGCCGTTGCGGCGCTGGCGCTGGCGCTGTGGTGTCTGGCGCTCGGCGAGCGGCTGCTGGCCGGTAGCGCCGAAGACGCCGGGCAGTGGGCTTTTCAGACGAAGATGGCGTCGATCGATGCGCGGCTGGCAGGCGGCACTTTTTGGGAGGCGGCGCGCGCGCGCCTGGAACTCTCGCCTATCGTTCAGTCGGCCACCTTTCTGTTTTACGGCCTGGCGGTGCTGACGGCGTTCTGCGTTGGCCTGGTCGGTGGCCGACGCCAGTGGCTGCGCGCACCGGCATTGCAGAGCCCGCGCTGGCGGCACGCGATTGCGTGGGGCCTGGTGCTCGGCCTGCCCGGTGCGCTGCTGGCCGCCTGGTGGCTGGTCGGGCCGGGGCGCTCCTTCACCTCGCCCGGTCCGGATCAGATTCTGGCGCTGACCGTTGGCCTGGCCAGCGCGCCGGCGCTGTCGCTGGCCTACGTCGGCCTGTTGGCCCACGTCCAGGCACGCTGGCCGGGGTCGCTGGCGCTGTTCCGGCCGGCCGGCCGCATGGCGCTGAGTTTTTATCTGGCCTCGTCGCTGCTGATGGCGCTGTTCGCCTGCGGCTTCGGTCTGGGCCTGATGGGCCGCTATTCCGCGGCGACGGTGGTCGGCCTGGCGCTGGTCGTGTGGCTGCTGCTGGCGCTGCTGGCACAGCAGTGGCTGCGGTGCTTTGAACGTGGCCCGGTAGAGCAGTTGCTGCACCGCTGGTCGCGCGCGGGCGAGCTGCGGGCCGCGTCGGCGCCGGGTATCGGGGATGCCCGGCACTGATGCGGTTCCGTGAAGCCGATCATTGAAGCTGGCCCCGAAGCCGGTCACTTAGGTCGGCCCCTGAAGTGGGCCGGTGAGACCGGTCATTGAAGCCGGGCAGCGGCACCGGCAGCAAAACCGGTCGGCGAGCCGGGTTAGCGGACGGATTTCCCGAATTTTTCGCCTTCCTCCTACGGCGCTTCGCGAACGCCTTGAACAGGCGCTACGCACGCGCACCGGGAAACTTCAGCGATGTGCTCGGTGGCCCGCGCCGAACTTCAAAAAGAAATGGTTTTTTTATGCAATGGCTCGATCTGGTTCAGTGGCCCGCAATGCTGGTCACCCTTGCCGCCTCCTGGCTGGTGGGTTCGAAAGACGAAAAGCGGCGCAAGGTCGGCTTTTGGATTTTTTTGGCGAGCAATGCGCTGTGGGTGGTGTGGGGCACCTACGCCCAGGCGTTTGCGCTGATCACGCTGCAGATCGGGCTGGCCCTGATGAACATTCGCGGTGCAGTGAAAAACAAGTGACCTTCTTTGTGACCTTGCCGGGTCTGCGGCGGCCGGCCCGAAATGGGCTGCAAGCCGCCTTCTCGCAGCCAATAGCTTCAATGTCACCCGGCGCTTGACGCGGGATCCATGCGCCCGTGCAGGCTGCCGTGTTGGATCGGCGCTCGGTGGCCGGGATGACAGAAGTGCCCGGTCCCCGGTGTCCGGGATGCCAGCCGCAGGGAGCCGCAC
>JAJAYS010000208.1 GCA_026786065.1 Polaromonas sp. | reverse complement strand
GTCTGCCGCGCGTCCCCGGGCTGGCCGGCCGCTGGCGCGCCTGGACGCTGACGCTCTTCGTGCTGCTGGCGCTGCTGTGCCTGGGGCTGGCCTTCGGTCTTGATTTTTACGGCCACCAGCGCGCCGGGTTGAATCCGTCGAGCAGCGCCTGGAGCGCCAGCGTCGGCGCGCTGCTCGGCTGGCAGGGCTTTCATGTGCTGGTGCTGCTGTTGATGGGGCTGTTCGTCTGCGCCCGGCAGGTGTCCGGCAAACTGCTGCCCAATGCCCGGGCGTCCATCGACAACACCGCCGTGCTGTGGCATTACGTCACGCTGCAAGGAGTGGTCGGTATGGTGGTGATTTACCTGATGCCGCTAATTTGACCGGTGCGGCTTTCTGGCCTGTTTCTTAAGCAATTCAGGTTGATTGACCAACAAATACGCGCGTAATAAGCTACTAAAACCATAGCGACCGGCGCCTGCAACCGCAGCCGCAACCCCATCCGCAACCCCATCCGTTTACCCTGACCTTTCGATACTTCAGCGAAGGGCGAACAGCCCCTTTACCGAACAATATTGGGACCTGACCCCGATCCCCCTGGGTGAAGTCATGCTTTCCTCATCCACGCTCATCACCCCTCATCAATCACCAGCACCCAGGATAAACCGCAGCACTTGCGCCTGTGTTCCGGGGTCGTTGTCAAAACCGCCATGGGTACTGCTCGCCACCGGCGGCACGTCAGGGTGCTCGGGGTCGGCGGCCGCTGGGGACACGTGAGTGGTAACTGGCGGGAGGTGCTTTGCGTAGGGGTCAAAGTACTTCTGCATGCCCAGGATGGGGGTCGTTGTACCCCCTTCAAATGATTCGCTGACAAGGTACAGCAACGAGCGGCGGTACGGGCCGCAGCTGGGGTCGTCTTCCTCCGCGCGGCCGGAAAGATGGAACTGCTGGTAGCGCTTGACGGCCCCGCTCTTCAGATGCGGCAGCAGACGCTCGCCAAAGGTCTGCAGCGTGACCGCCGGCGCGAGAAAGCTCAGGGATTCAAGCGCCATGCCGTCTTGGACCAGCCGGTCGATCATGTAGCTGGCAACAATCGAACCCGCCGAATGTCCGACCATATGCATGCGTACCTTCCCGGCTTCCACCTGCTGCTTGAAATGGCGGTAGAGCAGAACGGCACCGGCCTGCCGGTCATCGGCGACGCCCTCGTCGAACTGGCTCATTGCGTCGGCGTTCTGTTTCATTTCTCCCCAGATTTGCGTGCCTGGGCGTGCCAGCAGCCGCTCCAGCCTCTGGTTCCACCATTTTTCGATCACTGCGGAAAAGCCGGCGGTGCGTGGTATGCCCTTGATCCGGTCTTCAATCGTATTCATCACGGTCGTGATGAAGTCGGTCTCCCACATCAGGAAAATTGGAAAAATCCGGCGCTCGTACAACATGGGAATCCAGCTGGCGGCAATCTCCGCTGCGCCAGCTTCTCCCACCAGGCCGCCGTGCGCGTAAATGCATACGTCGATGGGCTTGTCCTGCATTCCCCACAGTTTGCGTGCTGCGGCAAGGTGGACATCGACGATGGCGCGTACGTCGTCGGGTGTAGTGCGAAAAGTACCGCTGTTACTCAGCGCGCCGTTGTTGCCCATATTGACGATGAACGGGGCAATCTCGCGGTTGCGCAGCACCTCGCTCGCTGCCAGCGCCACCTTGCCATCCGCGCCGGCGCGCAAAGAAATGCTGCCGGCAATGGCCTGGTGTTCCCTGGTAACCACGCCGAGTTGCGCAACCCAGCAATCCATTGCGTTGCGCACCCAGTCGTCATAAGTGAGGATCGCGTAACCGTAGGAGCCCCAGTCGGTGCCCCATGAGTTCTGGATCAGAAACCCCGTCTCGTTGTAGCCGACGATGGCAAACGCATGGCCGGGGTGTTGCGCGTTGCCCCCCTTCACCGGAATCACCCACATGTCGGTGAATGAGGACGGGCGTCGTTTCAGGGGAGCCACCCGCCCGCCGTCGTCCCAGCCGCTGTGGCAGCCGGCGCTGACATAAAGAATGCCCACTTCGTTTAGCGCAGCATGCATATCGGTGATGCTGCGCGGATCGATCCGGTAGTACGCGCCCAGGGGCCGGCGCACTGCATCCAGCCACCAGTCTTCCTTCTGGATATTGCTGGCTTGCGGCATTTCCAGCGACGGAAACAGGCTGTCGCTGCACACGCCGTGCTTGAACCAGCCTTTGAGCGCCCCGCGCAGGCTGGATCCGTCGTCGGAGACCGATCCCGGAAACTCGTCATAGCGACGTGCCATGGAATAAAGCATGTATGGCGACACCACCGGCTCGATCTTTGTGCGCGTGGAATGGCGAAGCAGATGCTCGACCACCAGCGACAGGCCAAAGCCGGTGCATGCGTTGGTCTCGCCCTGGTGCTTTACTTTCAAGGCCCGCTTGGGAAAAAGTTCCAGTGCGGGCGTGATGGATATGTTGGGATTGAAAGGCCGGTCACGGAAATCGATGGAGTCAGGTTTGGCCACCCGCTTGAACGGTGGCCGGGTGGCCGTGACGACATCGGCTTTTGCAATCTCCTGCGCATTGGCTGCGGCCTCAGCCTTGCGCCTTGAAGCCTGCGCCGGTGCCCGGCTGCCCGTGGTACTGCGGCGCGCGTTTGCCGGCGCCTTTGCAGCGGTTTTGGAAGTACCCGTTTTGGTCGCCATAGGTTCCCCTGGAGCTTGGTGTGCAGGACAAATGATCAGCCGTCAGGCGCAGAGTGCCAACCGTAAGCCTTGTCCAACAAGGTACGGGGAGAGTCGGGGTCAGGTCTGAGACCTAACCCCGATCCCACTGTCCCGCCCGGAACCCGCAGTGGCCAGTTTGTCTGTCGATCTGCCCGGCCAGCCGACTGGCCTCCGCCGTTGCCGGGATGGGGTGGCCCCGGCTGTCACTGAATCCCGATCGACGCGCTGCCGGTCGCCGGGCAGCCGCCCATGCCAGGGCCGCCGACTTCCCCGGCTTCAAAGATCGTCATGCCGAACCGGTCGCCGTTGGGGTTGGTCGAATGCCAGGCCATCGCGCGGCTTTGCCCGGCCACGGCCACTTGCTGTTCGGCGAAGTTCAATCCGCGGTAAATCGCCTCCCACTTGCCTCCTCCCCTGGCAGTCAAGGTTCCGGTTACGCCGGCGATGTTGAACGCCCGCCCGCCGTTGATGTCGGCGCGGATGTCGCGGCGCCCAATGCGGGTATTTTTGAAGTCGGGGTTGATGATGCGCTGTTCGGTCAGTCCCAATGGCAGGGGACTGCCTTCATTTACAGCGATTCCCTCGACCCGCACGAGGCCTTTGTCGATGAACGCGGGCTTTTTGATGACGGTGTCGATCACCCGCTGCGTCTGCCCTTCGGAAAAGCCCGAGTTGACAACTTTGAACACGTCGATCCAGTCCCCGGGGACGATGTTCGGCGTCTGGCCGGTCCAGCAGACACCGCCGGGGTGGTTGACTTCAAACAAGCCACCGCGGCCGACACGTCCGCGAGCCGTGCCAACAACCGGGGTGATGGAGCTCCCCCTGCGGACGACGATTTGCAGGTCGGTATCTGCCGGAAAGCCGTCGATCGAGATGAAGTCACGCTCCGGAAACACGGTGACATTTTTCAGCCGCGGCTGATTGATTGGCTTGGCGGCGTCCAGCAAATTAGCAGGGTTGTAAAAGACGGGCGCAGTTGGGTTCGTCGGAGGAACCACTCCATTGGGCCCTGGCGCGCAACCGCCGATGCCGGGGCCACCGAGCTCACCGACCTCGTAGATCGTCATGCCGAGCCGGTCGCCAGCCACCGTGGTCTGCTGCCAGCCCATCACACGCGTTTGTCCCTCGACGGCCAGCATGCGCTCGTTGGCAGTCAAGCCGGTGAAAATCGCCGTGTAGGTGTTGGCGGTGCCGTCATAAGTGAGGGTTCCCCTCGCGATGGTAGTGTTTCCCACTCGGCCGCCAGCGCTGTCGGCGCGGATATCGCGGCGCCCGATGCTGGTATTTACGAAGTCAGGATTGATGATCCTCACTTCAAGCCGGTCCAGCGGAATGCGGTTGCCATTAGCCAGCTGCGCCTTGCCCTTGATCACGACGGTCCCGTTACCCGCATCGTAGGCC
>JAJAYS010000207.1 GCA_026786065.1 Polaromonas sp. | reverse complement strand
GCGGTGATCAGCATGGTGACGGGGACGAACTGCGTGGCCGGCACGCCGCGCCCTTGCGCCCACAACACATACGCCAGGCTCAGGCCGAGGGTCAGCATGCCGCCAAAGTAGCCGAAGCTCCAGCCCCAGCCCGACACGCGGCCCAGGCTGTTGCGTCTGGCCAGCTCGGGCAGGAAGGCTGCAATCAGCGAATCACCGTAGCTGTAAAACAGGTTGGACAGCACCACCGCCACCACCGCCAGGGCAATGTCCCCCGGGCCGACCTCGGCCAGCGCCAGGGTGGCCAGCACGCAACCGACAGTGGAGATCAACAGCAGGCGCTTCTTGGCCGCGCGCAGATCGGCGTAGGCGCCCAGGGCGGGCATCGTCAGCATCACCAGGGCGCTGGACAGGGCGAGCGCGCCGGTCCAGGCCAGCGTGGCCCAGGCGGCGTTGCCAGCCACACTACCCACAAAGTAGGCGCTGAATACCGCTGTCAGCACCACCGTGGTGTAGCCCGAGTTGGCGAAGTCGTACATGGCCCAACCGAATACTTCGCGCTTGCGCACCCCGTCGTTCAGCGACTGCTGTGAAAATAGGGCCATGATGCACTCCCGGTTTGCCGCACCAGGCGGCGTTGCTGCTGAAGCGATCCCTGCAACGGGCTCGGTTTATTATGCCCGCTCGAATACTGTTGCGGCTGGGCTGCTGGCGTGTGCCCGGCGGCGACGATGCCGCGGTCGTATGATTCGACGTCAGACGCAGCGGGGAGGACGCGCGCCGGATGTCGCGCTGCCTCGGCGCGGCATCCGGCTGACCGAACAGCGTGGCCGACGACCCCTTCACCCATCGAAACAACGAGGCAAGGAAAATGGAACTTGATGCCATTCTTGGCGTGTATGACCGCTATGCGCATCAGTACGATCGCGTCTTCGGACCCGTGCTGCAGCCGGGCCGAAAGACGGTCATCGAGCGGATGCAGTCGTCGCCCGGCGACCGGATTCTGGAAGTCGGCGTGGGCACCGGCCTGTCGTTGCCGCTGTATCCGGCTGGTGCGCGCGTCACCGGTATTGACATCGCGCCGCAGATGCTGGCCCGCGCGCAGGCGCGCTGCGCGCGCCACAATCTCACACACGTCGAGGCGCTGCACTGCATGGACGCCGAGGCGATGGATTTCCCCGACGACAGCTTCGACAAGGTGGTCGCCATGTACGTCGCCTCCGTGGTGCCGAACCCGGTGCAGTTGGTCAGCGAAATGCGGCGCGTTTGCAGGGACGGCGGCGAGTTGTATATCGTCAACCATTTCCGCCATCCGAGCCGGATCATTGGCGGCTTCGAGCGGCTCGCGGCACCGCTGACGAAACTGATGGGCTTTCACCCCGACATGTGCCTGGAGACCTTCTCCCGCGACAGCGGGCTGCAGCGCGCCAAGCGCATTCCGGTCAATTTCTTCGGCTATTGGACCTTGCTGCAACAGCGCAACGACAAGTCCGCCGCAGCCAATCGTAGGGCAGCGCAAGCATGAACCTTTCCGGTCGTGCGTGCTCGGCCGGGTGCACCGGGCCAGCACCGGCACCGGTGAAATTCCATAAGCGATCCGTTCGCCGCGGTCGGCTGGGTAACGGCCCACGGCCAGGCAAAGCTGCCGGCTCAGATCGGCGTCACGGTATTGCTGTTTCTGGTCATGGGCCAGCGCGGCCAGCTCAAACTTGACGAATTCCTGCTCCGCAGCATGGCTGTGCGGGTGCTGGCGCGGATCGACCGTGCTCTGCTGCTTGTCGACCTGGTCCAGTTCAAAGTTGGCCAGGATATCAGTGCACCAACTGGTGGAGCTGATGCACCTAAAAAGCGATGACAGCGCCGGGCTAAGGCTGTGCTCGCTGCCCAGCTTTTTTGTTGGTTCTGCTGGTGGGCGGCAAAACCGTGGGAATTCGGATCGCCGCATCGGGAAAGCGCGGCTTTTAAAAACGCCTTTCGGTGTCGCACCTCGCGTCCTGTTCTCGAATTTTCCGTTCTTCTTCGGTGCGTTTGCTGATTTAGCTAAGGCGAACCTTAGTCGTCAGCCCCGAGATGATGGCCAGGACAATCAGGTTGATCAGGATCCGAAAGACCTTAAAAAACGCCAAACAACATTAGAATAATAATGACACTAATGGGGACACCGAGCAGCCAGGCAAGGATGGGCATGTGTTTTCTCCAAGGTTAAGTTAAGGAAATTTAGGATAAGCGCTGGGTCCGGGACGGGTTGCAGGAAATCGCCCAAAACAGGGGTAGGGTCATGCCTACACCCGCGCGGCATACCGGGCAGTTGAAATTGGTGCCGCTTCGTGCACACTGGCTACATTGGGCGCTGCGCCCTGCTCCCTCTTGCCTTTCCCCTTCTTTTCGGAAACACCGCTTCCATGACATGTCCATGAAAAAACTCTACAAATATTTCTTTCGCGGGCTGATCACTGTGCTGCCGGTTGCGCTCACGCTGTACCTGCTCTATATCTTCCTGGCCTGGACTGAAAAACTGACCTTGTGGGTGCTGAGCCCACTGATCGGGAGCTTTTACATCCCGGGCATGGGGCTGGTGTCCGGCGTGCTGATCATCCTGCTGATCGGCTACATGGTGTCCAAACCCAAGGTGCGCAGGCTGCTTTCGTTTGCCGAATTGCCTTTCACCAACCTGCCGGTGGTCAAAAGCATTTACAGCTCGCTCAAGAGTTTTGCCGACTATTTTTCGCCCACCGGCAAGCAGGGCGAGCAAAGCGTGGTCATCCTGCGCATGCCCGGCCACGGATTGGAAATTGTTGGTCTGGTGACGCGCCGCAGTTTTTCCGATCTGCCCGAAGGTTTTTTGCCGGGCGACCGTGTGGCCGTGTATTTGCCTATGGGCTACATGATTGGCGGCTACACCGTGTTTGTTCCGGCGGAGTGGGTGCAGCCGATCAACATGTCGGTTGAGGAAGCCATGCGGTCATCATTGATCGCCTGGATGGCCAGGCCGCCCCCAGGCGCGACCGACGCTGCGGCTGCCCGCTGAAAATTTTGGCCTGACGTTGCCCGGTCGGCGCAGAAAGAGCTTTAAGGCAAATAAAAACGGGCACTGGGCCGCGTTTTTATATCAGTGCGTCTGGCGTAACGGGCCAGATTCACGACCGGCAATATGCTGGAAGGTGATGCGGCCCTTGCTGAGGGCGTAGTGCGGCAGCTCCAGCGATACCTGGTCACAGGTGGGTTCAGCATAAGAATGTTCAGGACTCCTTGTATTTCGCCTCAGCGCCGCATACCGTTTTGTTATCTGCTTCGCCTAAACTGGGCGCATGCGGTGCCGTAGTTACTTATCAGCGTTTGGTCTATTTTTTTGGCTGTCCAGCCACATCAATGCTGCTGCGCCGTGTGACGAGTTCGCAGCCCGGCTGCCCAACGTCAAGCGCTCTTTTTGTGAGTCTGCCAGCTTGCAGCCCAGCGCGGCGCGCTCGGTGATGGGCCGCACACTCTGGATGCGCGACATCAAGCCTGAAAACGCCACCTATCGCGTACTGGTGATTGGCGCCATTCATGGCGACGAGCTGTCGTCAGCGTCGGTCGCGCTGCATTGGCTCAAGCTGGCCGAACTGGCGCCCGCTGACATGCCCCAAGCCGTTCACTGGCGTTTTATTCCAGCATTAAATCCCGACGGGCTGCTAAGCCAGCCGCCACGCCGCGTCAATGCCAACGGCGTTGATTTGAACCGCAACTTTCCCACACCCCACTGGGAGCGCGACGCTAAAACCTACTGGGAAAAGCGAACCAGAAAAGACCCGCGCCGCTACCCTGGAGCCAAGCCTTTGTCAGAGCCCGAGTCCAGATTTGTCTATGAAGAAATGCAGCGCTTCAAGCCGCAATTGATCGTCAGCATTCACGCACCCTACGGCGTGCTGGATTTCGACGGCCCGTCAGCACCACCCTCCAGGCTCGGTCGGTTGTACCTTGATCAGGTGGGCATCTTCCCTGGCTCACTGGGCAACTACGGCGGCGTACATAAAGGCGTGCCCGTGGTCACGGTAGAGCTGCCCAATGCCACCCGCACCCCGCTGGATGCCGAGATGCGCCAGATGTGGCTGGATTTGCTGAGGTGGATGAGCGAACGGGCTAGCGAAAGGGTAGCGCCATCAGGCCCACGGCAACGCAACCCGTGATTAGGACGGTTCTGTCGCAGTGAGCCCTACCTGACAAAATCGGCATGATTGTGAAAACCGAATTGGCGATGATAAGCGAGGTACGCGAGCTGCTCAAGCGATTGCAGCACCCGCTGGTAGGCGGCTTACCCATCGAGTTTTCGTCATTTGAAGGAGATGATGCAAGAGCGGGGCGTCTTGATCGATCACTCCACCTTGCACCGGTGGGCATTGAAGATATTGCCAGTGCTGGCCAGTGGAAATACCTGTACCGCGCAGTCGACAAGGCGGGCAACACAGCGGACTTTCTTCTCACCGCCAAACGTGACATGGCTACAGCCAGACGATAACTGGAGCGCGCCATCAATCTGCACGGCCTGCCCGGGAAAATCACCATCGACAAAAGTGGTGCCAGCACTGCTGCCATTCGCAGCGTCAACGAAGACGCCTGCCTGGACATCGAACTTCGCCAGTCGAAGT
>JAJAYS010000206.1 GCA_026786065.1 Polaromonas sp. | reverse complement strand
GTCCAAGGTGATGGCCGAGAAAAAACGGCCCTTCATCGCCATCGGCGCCGGCTCGGCCCGCCTGACCAATGAGGACTCCACGCCCTACAGCGTTCACTATGCCTACGACACGGTGTTGCTCGCCAAGGTGGCTGGCACGGCGCTGGTCAAGGCCGGCAACAAGAACTGGTTTTTCCTGACCGCCGACTATGCGTTCGGCTATTCGCTTGAAGGCGACACGGCGGCGGTCGTCAAGGCCAATGGCGGCACGGTGACCGGCACCGTCAGGCATCCGCTCAATGCGTCCGACTTTTCGTCTTTCCTGCTGCAAGCCCAGTCGTCCAAGGCGCAAATCCTTGGCTTGGCCAACGCCGGCGGCGACTTCACCAACGCAATGAAAGCCGCCAAGGAGTTCGGCATCACCAAAACCATGAAGGTCGCCGGTCTGCTGGTCTTCATCAACGACGTGCACAGCCTGGGCCTGGCCAACACCGAGGGACTGCAACTGGCCGACAGCTGGTACTGGAATCAGGACGACGCGTCACGCGCCTTCGCCAAACGCTTCTTTGAAAAATACAAGCGCATGCCGTCGAGCATCCAGGCGGCCAACTACTCCGCCACGACCAGCTACCTGAAGGCCGTGCAAACAGCCGGAACCACCGACGCCGACAAAGTGATGTCCACGCTCAAAAGCATGAAGATCGACGACTTCTACAACAAGGGTCAGATCCGCGCCGACGGCCGCATGATTCACGACATGTACCTGTTTGAAGTCAAGAGCGCCAAAGAGTCGAGCACGCCGTGGGACTACTACAAAATGGTGGCCAAGGTGCCGGGCGATCAGGCTTTCGCGACGGTCGCCGATTCTAAGTGCTCGCTGCTCAAGAAGTAAGCGCGGGCGGCCCAGGCTGACCGCTGCCAGGGCCGACCACCTCCCATTCAACCCGCAGCGCAGGCGCAGCGGGTCGCAGAACAAAACATAGCGACTCATGGAAATTTTCGGGATTCCGCTGCAGGCGTTTTTGGGGCAGTTGCTGCTCGGCCTGGTCAATGGCGCGTTCTACGCGCTGCTGTCGCTGGGCCTGGCGGTCATCTTCGGCCTGCTCGGCATCGTCAACTTCGCCCACGGCGCGCTCTACATGCTGGGTGCTTTCGCGGCCTGGATCATGCTCGACAAGCTCGGCGTCAACTACTGGTTCGCGCTGGTGCTTTCGCCGCTGGTGGTCGGCGGGGTGGGCATCGTCATCGAGCGGCTGTTCCTCAGGCACCTGTACAAACTCGATGAAATTTACGGCCTGCTTCTGACCTTCGGCCTGACGCTGATCGCCGAGGGAATTTTCCGCGAGCTGTACGGCGTGTCGGGCCAGAACTACCCGGTGCCCGAGTTGCTGTCGGGCGCTACCAACCTCGGCTTCATGGTGCTGCCGAATTACCGCGCCTGGGTGGTGGCGGTGTCGCTGGTCGTGTGCCTGGGCACCTGGTACTTGATCGAGCGTACGCGGCTGGGGGCCTACCTGCGCGCCGGCACCGAAAACGCCCCGCTGGTGCAGGCCTTTGGCATCAACGTGCCGCTGATGGTGATGCTGACCTACGGCGCCGGGGCCGCGCTGGCCGCCCTGGCCGGCGTGCTGGCTGCGCCCATCATCCAGGTCACGCCGCTGATGGGCTCGAACCTGATCATTGTGGTGTTCGCGGTGGTGGTGATCGGCGGCATGGGCTCAATTCTCGGGTCGGTCGTCACCGGCCTCGGCCTCGGCCTGATCGAAGGCATGACGCGGGTGTTCTACCCCGAGGCGTCGAACATCGTGGTCTTTGTCGTGATGGTGATTGTGCTGATGGTCCGCCCCGCCGGGCTGTTCGGCAAGGAAGCTTAGCCATGAGTCAAGTCGCGTCCCCTCCCGATACGTTGCCGGTCAGCCCGGCCCGGCCATCGACCGGCGGTGCAGCCAAAACCGTCACCCGCGTCACTTACGCTGCCATCCTGGTGTTGCTGCTTGCCGCGCCGCTGCTGGGTCTGTACCCGGTGTTCGTGATGAAGCTGCTGTGCTTCGCGCTGTTTGCCTGCGCCTTCAACCTGCTGCTCGGCTTTACCGGGCTGCTGTCCTTCGGCCACGCGGCGTTTTTCGGCTCGGCCGCCTACATCACCGGCTGGCTCGTCAAATCGCAGGGCTGGACGCCGGAGCTGGCAATTGCCGCCGGCACTCTGGGCGCGGCGCTGATCGGGCTGGTCGTCGGCACGGTGGCGATTCGCCGGCAGGGCATTTACTTCGCAATGATCACGCTGGCGATTGCGCAAATGGTGTATTTCGTTTGCCTGCAAGTGCCCTTTACTGGCGGCGAGGACGGCCTGCAGGGCGTGCCGCGTGGCAGCCTGTTCGGCATCGTGTCGCTGGTGCCGGACATCAGCATGTACTACTTCGTGGTGGCGCTGTTCGTGCTTTGCTTTTTGTTTATCGCCCGCATCGTCGGCTCGCCATTCGGCCAGGTGCTGAAGATGATCCGCGAGAACGAACCGCGCGCCATATCGCTGGGCTACCACGTGGACCGCTACAAGCTGCTGGCCTTCGTGCTTTCGGCCGGTTTGGCTGGCCTCGCCGGTTCGCTGAAAACCCTGGTGATGGGCTTTGCGACGCTGACCGACGTTCACTGGTCGATGTCTGGCGAAGTGATTTTGATGACGCTGCTCGGCGGCGTCGGCACCTTTTTCGGCCCGGTGTTCGGCGCCGGCATCGTGATCTCGCTGCAAAACCTGCTGGCCGACAAGGTCGGCTCCTGGGTCACGGTGATCATCGGCGTGATCTTCGTCCTCTGCGTGCTGGCCTTTCGCAAAGGCGTGGTGGGCGAACTGCAGGCCTGGCGCGAACGCCGCAAACGGGCCGCGGACACCTCGGGGACCTGAGCAGGGCGTTCCGCGCGAAGCACCGGGATGATGCAGCCTCTTCAAGCGGCTTCGTCAACCAGCCTCGGCATCCGTCGAAAGCGCCCCGGCGACATGGCTTGGCAGGGTCAAGCGCCCGCTGTCGTCCGGCAGTGCTTCGATGTGAATCACCGGCTGCCACGAATCGATGCTGCCGAACATCGTCGCGAAAGCGCAGTCGGCGGCGTCGCGGCCGGTGGCCATGCGCACAAAACCCATCGGAATCGCGTTGCCCGACGGGTCGAACAGATACCAGCGCCGCCCCAAAAATACCTCCACGTAGGCATGAAAGTCGAGCGGGCCGAGCGCCGGGTCGGCGCCGTAGTCGATGCCGGTGACAAACCGAGCAGGCAGGTTGACCGCCCGGCACAGCGCGATCATCAGGTGCGCAAAATCACGGCAGACGCCGGCTTCGTCGATCAGCGTGTCGAGTGCCGAAGTCTCGGCGGTCGAGCTGTTTGACTGAAAGGTCACGCGCTGATTGACCCATTCGCAGATCGTCTGGGCCCGGCCATAGCCCTGCCTGAGCGCACCGAATTCCTTCAGCGCCAACCGCTGCAGCCGGTCGGACTGACAGTAGCGGCTGGGCACCAAAAAAGGCAGCACCGCCGCTGGCAAGGCCCGCACCGCAATCTCCGGCACCTGCTCCGGCGGATCGACATGGTGCTGCACATCGACCGTCGCACGGTAGCGCAGCGTCAAGGGGCCCGCGTTGGCCGTCAGGCGCAGGATGCGGCTGCGGCTCGCAGGGTCAGTGTGCAAATCCGACTCAAGCGCCGGCAAAATTTCCAGCGATTCCGAAACGATGCGCTGCTGCGCCGTCTGCGCCGCGTGAATCATGAAGATGAAGTCGCAGCGGCTGTCGGCGATCTGGTAGGCCAGTTCAATTGAGTATTCAAGTCTGACCATGGCCGGATTCCTGGTGTGCGGGAATGTGGATCTGAAAACGATTGCCTGCGCCGCAGGCATTGCACGGGTTACAAAACGCAATTGTCGCGGTCGGCCTTCAATCGCGCGCCAGACGCATGCAAGTTGCGCGCGCCACCGACGAGTTGATGCCAGACGCGCCGACGCCCGCGCGCAGCACCTTCCTACACCGCGCAATATTGGGATGCGCGGGCCAGCTGCACGCCGACGTTGCGAACGGCAACCGGCCAACTGACGGGTGCCGTCTTCCAGCAAAGCGTCCTCACCCATTTGGGCAATGCGTACCGGATTCGCTCGAACCACAATGGCGCGACACCACGAATCACGGGGAACGCAATGCACTCAATCCACCTGAAGCTGACCCTCTCGACAGCCGCCGCGGCCTGGCTGGTCGCCTGCGGAGGAGCTGGCGGGGCGGGGGCGACAACACCGCGCCGGCCGCCCCAACTGACACGTCGAAGGCGGTTTCCATCTGCCAGCCACCGCAAGCGGCCATCGCCCAACCTGGTGCTGCCGGCGATCTCGCCACCGACGCGGTCAACTGGATGAATTTCCGGCGGGCGCAGCTCGGTCTTTCTGCGCTGGCAAGCAACGCGGCACTCGCCCGCGCCGCCGTGGCGCATGCCAACTATGTGGCGCTGAACGACTCGTACCTCGAAGGTCACGGCGAAACGGCAGGCAAGCCCGGGTTTACCGGAAGCGACGTGAGCGCGCGCTTAGCCAGCGTCGGCTATCTCGCAAGGCCGACAAGCGAAAACATGACGTATTTGATGTTTAACTACGGTGCCGAAAAAACCGACGGACTGATCGATGCGCATTATCACCGCAGCACACAGCTGGGCGATTTTCTGGAGGTCGGCGGTGGCGGGTCGTTTCTGGCCCGCTCCGCTGCGCGGGCCCAGGATGCCTACCATTACGTCGCCGATTTTGGCGGCAAGTCCCCCAGCTGGGTGCCAACCATCAATCAGCTACGGTGCTGCCCTCCCCCGGCCAGCAAGATGTGCCGACCGGCTGGCTGGCACTTGAATTTCCCAACCCGGTTCCGGACCTGGCCGGGCAGTTCGTCGGTTATCCGATCAGCCTGCAATCGGCCTCTGGCAGCGCGCTGGTGGTTTCAACCTTCGCGCTGAGCAACAGCCGAAGCATTGCCGTTTCGGGCAGACTGGTTACCAAGCGCAGCGACAACGGCATCGCGCTGGGTTACCACGCCTTCTGGATTCCTCTGGCGCTACTGACGGCAGACTCAAACTACACCGCGACCGCAACCGGCTCGCTCGACGGCGTGCCCTTCAACCTGTCGTGGAATTTCAAGACCAAGGTGCAGTTGCCGCTGTCGATTACTGCCTCGGCGGCCTCGCTGCGCGCCGCTGCGGATACCGCCTGTTCGGCGCTGACGAGTCGGGTGCCCAAACCACCCTGACATTCGCGGTGAACTGAGAAAGCGCTGCATCGGCCACCATCCATTCGCGGGACCCGGGTCGGCGCCGCTTGCAGGGCGGATTACGCCGCGTTCCCGGTCGATCAGCCTGAGCGCCTTTAAAACGGCAAAATTTCGCCCCGGTAATCGACCAGACAGCCGGTAGCGGACGGCGCCAGGCGATTCAGCACCTCGAGCAGGTCTGCCGCCGCTTCGGCTGCCGGGCGCACCTGCAAGCCTTTCTTGGCGAAGGGCTGGCTCAGCGGCGTATCGACCGTGCCGGGATGCAGCGCGACACAGACGCTGCCCGGGTTGCGCCGGGTCAGCTCGATCGCCGCCGTTTTGACCAGCTGGTTCAGCGCCGCCTTCGAAGCCCGGTAGCCGTACCAGCCGCCGAGCGCGTTGTCGCCGATGCTGCCGACTTTGGCCGAAACGAAGGCCGCCACGCAGCGCCCGCTTTTGGGCAGCAGCGGCAAAAAATGCTTCATGACCAGGGCCGGTCCGATGGTGTTGATGACGAACGCGTGCTGCAGATAGGCCGAATCGAGCTGCGAAAAACTGCGCTCGGGCTGGCCGGGCTCGCCATGCAGAAATCCAGTGGCTACCAGCAGCAGCCGCAGCTCAGAGGCCGATTCGGCGCAGCTTGCAGCAACCGATTGCGCGGCGGCGGCAATGCTGGCCTCGTCAAAGTAGTCCAGCGGCAGCGCAGCGCGCCGGCCAAGGGCCAGCACGCGCGCGTATTCGCCCTGGCTGCGCAGTTGCGCCAGCAGGGCCGAACCAAGCCCGCCTCCGGCACCGACGACGACGGCCAGACTGGCGGGAGGAGTGGATATTTGGGTCATCGGCAGTTGCCAGTCGCTATGATTTCAGGAGCTGCTTACGCCCGCATTTGCTGGTTTAAAGCGCATTTTTATTTGATGGTGAAAGCTGTTTCAGGTCTCGTCCAGAAACCGCACCTTGACGCTCTTGCCCTTGACTTTTCCAGCGCTGAGTTTTTGCTGCGCGGCGCTGGCAATGGCGCGGTCCACCGCCACGTAGGTCGAAAATTCGTTGACGTTGATCTTGCCGACCTGCTCGCGGGTGAAGCCGGCCTCGCCGGTCAGCGCACCCAGCACGTCGCCTGCGCGAATCTTTTCTTTACGGCCGCCGACGATCTGCAGCGTCACCATGGGCGGCAGCAGCGGCTCCAGGCTCGCCGGCGTCAGCTCGCCGAGTTTTTGCCACTGCGATTCGGCCTTTTGCAGTTGCTCGATCTTGCCGACCGAACCCATCTCGTCCATGCTCGCCAGGCTGATGGCCCAGCCCTCTTCGTCGGCGCGGCCAGTGCGGCCTATGCGGTGGATGTGGACTTCGGCGTCGGGCGTGACATCGACGTTGACGACCATCGCCAGTTGCGCAATGTCCAGGCCACGCGCTGCTACATCGGTCGCCACCAGCACCGAGCAACTGCGGTTGGCAAACTGCACCAGCACCTGGTCGCGCTCGCGCTGCTCCAGCTCGCCGTACAGCGCCAGCGCGCTGAAGCCCTGGCTTTTGAGCAGCGCCACCAGCGACCGGCATTGCGCCTTGGTATTGCAAAACGCCAGCGTGCTGGCTGGCCTGAAATGGCGCAGCACCTGGCCGACGGCGTTGAGTCTGGCCTCGTCGTGTTCGCTGTCCGGCACCTGAATCCAGCGCTGGTGGATCTTGGTTTTTTCATGCTGCGCCTGCACCGTGATGGTCTGCGGCGACTTCATGAACTGCTGGCCGATTTTGGCGATGCCTTCCGGGTAGGTCGCCGAAAACAGCAGGGTCTGGCGCTCCTTCGGGCACTGCTTGGCGACCACGCAGATGTCGTCGTAAAAGCCCATGTCGAGCATGCGGTCGGCCTCGTCGAGCACCAGCGTGTTCATCGCCTCCAGGCTCAAGTTGCCGCGCCCGAGGTGGTCCATGATGCGACCCGGCGTGCCGACGACGATGTGCGCGCCGTTCTCCAGACTCGCCGACTGGTTGCGCAGCGGCACGCCGCCGCACAGCACGACGACCTTGACGTTTTCTTCGGCCCGCGCCAGCCGGCGGATTTCGGTGGCGACCTGATCGGCCAGCTCGCGCGTCGGGCACAACACCAGCGCCTGCACCGCAAAGCGCCGGGCATTCAGGTTGGCCAGCAGCGCCAGCGCGAAAGCTGCGGTCTTGCCGCTGCCGGTCTTGGCCTGCGCAATCAGGTCTTTGCCCAGCAGCGCCGGCGGCAACGCGGCCGCCTGGATCGGCGTCATGCGGTCGTAGCCCAGCCGCTGCAGATTGGCGAGAGTGGCCGGGTTCAGCGAGAGGCTGGCGAAATCGTCTTTGGCGGCTGCAGCACGGGCGGCCTGTGGGGCGGGCGGCGTGGCGCGGGAAGAATCAGAGGAAACATTGGGGTCGGTCATGGCCCCGATTATCGTGACCCGGGTTTGGTGGGGCTAAGCTCTGGGTCCCCGTCCATGGTCGCGTTGGTGTTGGTTGGGCCTGATGCAAGCCCCCTCCCCGCTCGACGCCGATCCCGCCTGCACCACTTCAGCCCTTCGCCCATCACACCATGTCCAACGACGACGCCTTTGAAACCGCGCTGGTAGCCGCACTCGGCGCGCGACCGCTCAGCCTGTTCTTTTCGCTGCTGCTGGCGCTGCTGGTGCTGGCCACTGCCGGCTGGTGGGCGGCGCAGCGCTACACCGTGCCGCAAAAAACCAGCCGCTTGTCACCGGCCGGCTTTTTGCTGATTCGGCTGGCGGCCGGTTTCGCCATCGTGGTCGCTGCGGCCGCTGGTTTTGCCGAAATAGCGATCGAGCTGGCCGCCGGCCGGCGCGTCGGCCAGCTCGCCCAGGGTTTTTAAAGCGAAGTGAGGCAGCACCTGGC